>JBDGUA010000026.1:37824-57209 GCA_042216345.1 Haloferacaceae archaeon | reverse complement strand
GCGGGATGTCGTAGCCGTCCTTGGTGCCGTCGGCGTCGATGGAGTTGACGAACAGCTCGCCGGCGCCGCGCTCCTCGGCCTCCTCGGCCCACGAGACGACGTCGACGCCGGTGCCCTCGCGGCCGCCCTTGACCGTGCACTCGAACCAGCAGGACTCGCCGTCGACCTCGACGTAGTACTCGCCGCGCTCGTCGAAGCGGCGCTTGGCGTCGACCGAGATGACGATGCACTGGTTGCCGAACGCCCGCGCGCCCGCCCCGATCAGGTCCGGGTTCTCGAGCGCGCCGGTGTTGATCGACACCTTGTCGGCGCCGGCGCGGAGGGTCTCCTTGATGTCCTCGGTAGTCCGGATGCCCCCGCCGACGGTGAGGGGGATGAAACACTCGTCGGCGACCGCCGAGACGGTGTCGAGCATCGTCTCCCGCCCCTCGGCGGAGGCGGTGATGTCGAGGAAGACGAACTCGTCGGCCCCGGCGGCGTTGTAGGCCTTGGCCATCTCGACGGGGTCGCCGGTGTACTCCAGGTCCTCGAAGTGGACCCCCGTGTAGACGGCGGCGTCGCCGTCCTCGTCGATGTCGACGTCGATGCAGGGGATGATCCGCTTCGTGAGGGTCATTGATCGTGCAGACGTACGCCGGAGACCACCAAAAGGGAACTGATACCGGCGTACGCGCGGTGAAAGACCGGCGAGTGACCTCCCGGTGTGACGACGCCAGCCCCCCCTCAGTCGGTCCCCACCGACCCGCTCCCGGGGCCGTCGGCGTCCCGGATGGCGCGCCAGACGCGCTCGGACGTGAACGGCGTGTCGACGTGGGCGACCCCCAGCGGCGCGAGCGCGTCGGCCACCGCGTTGACGACGGCGGGCGGTGCGGCGATGGTCCCCGCCTCCCCGACGCCCTTGACGCCCCGGGGCGTCCGCGGGCTCGGGGTCACGGTGAAGTCCGTCTCGATGTCGGGGACGCCGTCGGCCCGGGGGAGCGCGTAGTCCTGGAGCGACCCCGTCAGCGGCGTCCCGGCGTCGTCGTAGGCGACCCGCTCGCACAGCGCCTGGCCCAGCCCCTGGACCACCGACCCGTGGACCTGCCCCTCGACGATCCGGGGGTCGATCTGCGGGCCGCAGTCGTCGACGGCGACGTAGCGCTCGACCTCGACCTCGCCCGTCTCGGGGTCGACGGCCACGACCGCGACGTGGGTCCCGAACGCGAAGGCGTACCCCTCGGGTTCGTAGATTCGCTCGGCCGCGAGGCCGGTCTCCCCGAGGGGATCGACCGGCGCGTCTCCCGCCTCCGGATCGGCCCCCTCGTCGACCGTCGATCCGTCCGGGCGGGGAGCCCCGCTGGCGACGGCGGCCAGCGAGAGGCTGCGGTCCCCGTCCCGAACCACGAACGCGCCGTCCTCGAAGGCGACTGCCGAGCGAGCGACCCCAAGGCGTTCGGCGGCGATTTCGCGGCCCCGCTCGCGGAGGTCGTCCGCGCAGGCGACGAGCGCGCTCGACCCGACGGGGGCGCTGCGACTGCCGAACGTGCCGGTCCCGGTCGGGAGGTCGGCGGTGTCGCCCTCGCGGACGGTGACCGCCTCGGGATCGACGCCGAGTTCGGCGGCGACGACCCGGGCGAAGGCGGTGGCGTGGCCCTGCCCCTGGTCGGCGGTCCCGCAGTAGGCCGTCACGGCGCCGGAGGGCGCCACCTCGATCCGGGCGGCCTCGATCCGCGTCGAGCCGGTGTGTTCGACGAAGCTCGCGATCCCGACGCCCCGGTAGCGACCGTCCTCGTCGGGCGAGTCCCGGGCGCGGACCGCCGCGTAGTCGGCGAGGTCGAGCGCCCGGTCGAGGGCCGGCTCGTAGTCCCCGCTGTCGTAGACCGCACCCGTCGGGGTCTCGTAGGGGAACGCCGACGGCTGGATGAAGTTTCGCCGCCGCAGCGCCGCGGGGTCGATCCCGAGCGCCGCCGCCGCCCGGTCGACGAGGCGTTCGACGACGTAGATGCTCTCGGGGCGACCGGCCCCGCGGTAGGGGCCGAGGGGCGTGGTGTTCGTGAGGACGCCGACGGCCCGGCAGTGGATCGCCGGGATCCGGTACGCCCCGGAGAGCAACTGGGGCTTGAGACACGACGAGGGGCCCCGGAGCGGGTAGGCCCCGACCGCGACCTCGCCGCGAACGCGTAGCGCGCGGAACCGCCCGTCGGCGTCGACGGCGAGGTCGCCGCGGGCGGTGACGTCCCGCCCCTGGTGGTCGGTCCGGAGCCCCTCGGTCCTGGTGGCGACCCACGCGACGGGCCGGTCGAGGTGGCGGGCGCACCAGGCCACCAGCGGCTCCTCCGGGTACGGGTTCGCGCCCTTGGTCCCGAAGGCGCCGCCGACGGCGGGCGCGACGACGCGCACGGCCGCCTCGGGGAGCCCCAGCGCCCCGGCGATCCGCTCGCGGTCACGGTGGGGCGTCTGCGTCGAGGCCGTGATCGTCACCGCCGGTCCCTCGCCCTCGGTCGGCTCGGCCAGCAGCCCCCGCGGCTCCAGCGGACAGGGCGCGAGGCGCTGGTTCCGGAGGTCGACCGAGACGACGCGGTCGGCGTCCGCGAACGCGGCCTCCGTCGCCGCCTCGTCGCCGACCGACCACTCGACCCGGTCGGTGCCGCGGTGGGTGAGCGCCGGCTCCTCGCGCGCGAGCGCCTCGCGGGCGTCGGTGACGGCGGGCAGTCGCTCGGCCTCGACGTCGACCGCGTCGACCGCGTCGCGGGCCGCCCGGCGGCTCTCGGCCACCACGAGCGCGACCGGGTCGCCGACGAACCGGGCGACGTCGGCGACGAGCAGCGGGCGGTCCACCTCGTCGGACCCCGGGAAGGCACACGAGGCGGTCACCGCGGTCGGGCCGCCGAGCGCGGCGAGGTCGGTCGCCGTGAACGCGGCGACGACCCCATCCCGGCGCCGGGCCGGTGCAACGTCGACCTCGCGGAGGCGCGCGTGGGCGAACTCGCTGCGGACGAACGCCGCGTGGAGGGCGTCCGGTGGGCAGTGATCGTCGGTGTACCGCGCCCGTCCGGTGAGCCGGTCTCGGTCCTCGCGCCTGGGCGTGAACGGCGGGTCGGCGGGTCCGGTCACTGGCGGTCAGCCCCGATCATGGGCGACCCTCGCGCCCCGGAGAGATGAACGTTCGCCCGGCCCTCGACGGCGACCCGCCGGCGGCCTTTTGGTGCTGGCTCGCGTCTTTCTGGACCATGGCGACCGACGTAGAGGTCCCGCCCGACCTGCCCGAGAGCCTCGCCGAGGTGCTGGACCAGCACGACCCCGAGACGATCCTCGCCGTCCACGAGTACAGCGAGCGACTGCTCGCGGCCTACGACCTGGAGGAGGAACTCGAGAACCGGACGTACGGCTGACCCGAGCGCGACGCCGACGCGCGGACGACAGCGCGACGCCGACGAGCGGGCGCCCCCGCGACGCTGCCGCACACGCGCCACCGCAGCGCAGCCGCGCACGCGCCACCGCGACCCCGCCGATTCAGGTGCGTTTTTGTGTGAGGCCCGCAGAGCACGCACTATGAGCGACCACGACGACGACCACGGCCACGGACACGGCGCCGACCACGACAAGGGCCAGCGCGAGCGCACGACCGCACCCCAACAGGACTACACGACGAGCCAGGTCACGACCGGACTGGCGGTGCTCGTCGTCGGACTGGTTCTGACCTTCGGCCTGGCGTTCGTCCTCGCCTGATTCCGACGCGTCACCGTTTTTCGGTCGCCGTTCTCCAGCGGACGCTTCGACTCCCGTGAAAAGTCAGTCGACCCCGAACGCCGCGTTCAGTCCAGTTCGCGCGCGATGACGTCCCGGAGGGCGGCGATCTCGCCGGCGTCGTAACTGAGTTCCTCGTCGCCGACCGTCAGCGTCAGCGCGCCGTCGTCGGTGACCGCGCCGAGGTCGACGACGCCGGCGACGCCCTCGAAGGACGCGCGCACGGCGGCGGGGTCGGTGGTCTGGACCACCGCGCGCCCGGGCGTCTCCTCGAACAGCGCGGGCGAGTCCGGGAGGGCGACGTCGGCGCCGACCGCGTCGGTCACCATCTCGGCCAGCGTGACCGCCAGGCCGCCGTGGCTCACGTCGTGGACCGCCAGCGTTCCCTCGGCGTCGGCCACCTCGGCGAGCGCGGCGACGACCGCGCCCGGGTTCTCGGGGAGCGCGGGGAACCGGTCGCTACCGCCCACACGGGCCAGGTACTCCGAGCCGCCGAGTGCCGGGTCGGCGCCGGTCGCGCCGACGAGCAGGAGCGTCGACTCGGCGGTCGGCTGGAGCGCCGCGGGCGGCGCCTCGAAGCCGGCCTTCGTCCCGACCATGGCCAGCGTCGGCGTCGGCGGAATCGGGCCGGCGACGGAGTCGTTGTACAGCGAGACGTTGCCGCCGACGACCGGCACCGAGAGGTCGGCGCACATCTCCGCGAGGCCGTCGACGATGGCGGTGAAGCCGCCGTAGACGTCGGGCTTCTCGGGGTTGCCGCCGTTCAGGCAGTCGACCGCCGCGAGCGGTCGCGCGCCCTTCGCCGCGATGTTGGTCGCGTTCTCCAGCGCGACCGCGCGGGCGCCCTCCCGCGGCGCCGCGGCGGTCCAGTTGGGGTTCGCGCCCGAGGAGAGCGCGACGCCGACGCCGTGTTCGCCGGCTTCGCGTACTGCCACTACGGCGGCGTCGTCGCCGGGCGTGACCGCCGTCCGGACGCCGACCTCGTGGTCGTACTGGCGGTAGACCCAGCGCTTGCTCGCCGTCGAGGGACTCCCGACGACCGCCTCGAACGCCTCGGCCAGGTCGGCGTCGGGCAGGTCCCGCGTGGGCTGGGATGGCGCCTCGGCCGGGGGGTCGTTCATCGGCGCGCCGTCCGCGAGGTACTCGGCGGGGGCGTCGACGACGACCTCGCCGTCGAAGGTGCAGACGTAGTTGCCCTCGGTCACCTCGCCGATGACCGAACAGCCCAGGTCGAAGCGGTCGGCCAGTTCCCGCACGCGCTCGACGTCGTCGGGGCGGACCTCGTAGCACATCCGCTCCTGGGACTCGGCGAGCAGGATCTCCATGGCGTTCATGTTCGGCTCGCGCTGGTGGACGCGGTCGAGGTCGATCTCGGCGCCGAGGCCGCCCTTGGCGACGAGTTCGCTGGAGGCGCCGCCCAGCCCCGCCGCGCCGAGGTCCCGGGCAGAGACGAGCAGGTCCTCGTCGAGCATCGCCTCGTTGGCCTCGATCAGGAGCTTCTCCGTGTAGGGGTCGCCCACCTGGACCGCGGGGCGGTCCTCGGTCTCGGCGTCCTCGCTGAGGTCCTCGCTCGCGAAGGAGGCGCCGCCGAGGCCGTCGCGGCCGGTCGCGTTGCCGACCAGGACCAGTTTGTTGCCGGGGGTCCGGGCCTCCGCCGTGACGAGGCGGTCGTCGGAGACGAGGCCGACGCAGGCGACGTTCACCAGGGGGTTGCCCTCGTAGCCGGGGTGGAAGTCGACGCTGCCGGCGACCGTCGGGACGCCGATGGAGTTGCCGTAGTCGCCGATGCCCTCGACCACGCCCTCGAAGAGGTACCGGGAGTGCTCGCGGTCGAAGTCGCCGAAGTACAGCGAGTCGGCCAGGGCGATCGGGTAGGCGCCCATGCTCAGCGTGTCGCGGACGATGCCGCCGACGCCGGTGGCGGCGCCGTCGTAGGGGTCGACGTAGGAGGGGTGGTTGTGGCTCTCGATGCCCAGCGTGACGTGGACCTCGCCGTCGAGGGTGACGACGGCGGCGTCGTCGCCGGGGCCGACGACGACGTCCGCGCTCTCGCTGTCGAACGCCGACAGCAGCGGGCGCGAGGAGCGGTACGCGCAGTGCTCGCTCCAGAGGTTCTCGAACAGCGCGGCCTCGGCCTCGGTGGGCTCCCTCCCGAGTTCCGCGGTCACCAGCTCGCGGTCCTGATCGGACAGGCTCATTCACTTCTCTGTTTAGAAACAGCGACCTAATGCCTTTCCATGTGCACGGACGTGTATTCACCGGGCGTCCACGGCGGCCCCGGCCGTGGCGGTGCCCCCGCGCGAATCCGGTACTTCTTTACTCAGCGCAGATGGACCAGTCGAACAATGGTTAGTACGCGCACATGGGGTCTGGCAGGGATCCTGATCGCCCTGGCAGGCGTCGCCGTCATCGCACCGGACATGCTGCACAGCATCCAGGAGGGATTCGGACTGGAAGCGATCTACGGGCTGGGAGTGCTGGTCGCCGCCCTCGTCGTCCTGCTGGTGGTCGGCGGCGGGACCCTCGACGAGCGGTGACCGTCCCGGCGGAACGGCAGGATCGGGGTGCTTTTTAGGCAGGTAACGCCAAGTAGCGACCGTGCTATCGGTCGAGTTGCACACGCACTCGTCGCTCTCACACGACGGTCGTGACCCCGTAGAGATGTTGCTCGAACAGGCCGCGGCGGTCGGCCTGGACGCGATCGCCGTGACCGACCACGACGAGATCGCCGCCAGTCTGGACGCCGCCGAACTGGCCGCCGACTACGGGCTGGTCGGCATCCCGGGCATGGAGGTCACCAGCGCCGCGGGCCACGTCCTCGCGTTCGGGATCGAGGAGCTGATCCCCGCGGACCTCCCCTTCGACGAGACCCTCGATCGCATCCACGACCAGGGCGGGATCGCCGTCGTCCCCCACCCGTTCCAGAAGTCCCGCCACGGCGTCGCGCCCCACATCAGCGAGGAACAGCTCGCCAGCGCCGACGCCATCGAGGTGTACAACTCCCGGCTGCTGACCGGGCGGGCCAACCGCCAGGCCGAGCGCTTCGCCCTCGACCACGGCCTCCCGATGACCGCCGGCAGCGACGCCCACATCAGCGAGATGGTGGGCCAGGCCGTCACCGAGGTCGGCGCCGAGGAGCGCACCGTGGCCTCGATCCTCGAGGCCGTCGCCGCGGGCGACACCAGCGTCGTCGGCCGGCGCACCCCCTGGCACATCAGCTTCCGCCAGGCCGCGGGCGGGGCCAAACGGCGGATCCTCCGCCGGATGGCCGAGCTGTTCTGACCGTGGCCCGCCTCCGCGGCGGCGACCCCGGGCCGGACGCGGACGCCCTCGAGACGCTCGTCGGACGCGCGCTAGCCGACGGCGACCCCCTCCCGGGCACGGGCGGCTTCGCGGGCGCCCTCGACGGGACGCTCGTGCGCGACGTTCTCGGTCGAGTCCCGCTGTTCTCCGAGGCGAATGCGCCCCCCGACGACTCCCACGCCTGGGCGCACGACCCCGACGCGCTCGAGTCGCCACGGCGGGTACCCGCCGGGCACGCGCTGGCGCCCGGCGACCGGGACCCCCATCGAGTCTGGTCGCTGCCGGACCCCCCGGCAGCGACCGACGAGGCCGCCGCCCTCGACGCCGTCGAGCGGGCGGTCGTCGAGAGCGTCCGCGCGGTCGACGACGAGGGGCTCGCCGTCGCCTTCTCGGGCGGCGTCGACTCGGCGATCGTCGCCGCCGGCGTCCCCGACGCGCCCTGCTACGTCGCCGGCTTCGAGGGCGCCCACGACGTCGCTGCCGCGCGGGCCGCCGCCGACGCGATGGACCGGGAGCTCCGCGTGGTCGACCTCGACCACGCGGCCCTCGAGCGCGCGGTCCCGGAGATCGCCGCCGCGACCGGGCGGACGAACGCGATGGACGTACAGATCGCCCTCCCGCTGTACCTCGTCGCCGAACGGGTCGCCGCCGACGGCTTCGACCGGCTCGCGGTGGGGCAGGGCGCCGACGAACTCTTCGGCGGCTACGCGAAGGTCGTCGACCCCGCCGGGGACCACCGCGTCGCGGCGGACACCGTCCGCGGCGCCCGCCGGGAGACGCTGCTGACGCTCCCCGACCAGCTCGAGCGGGACGTGCTGACGCTGCGGGCCGCCGGCGTCGACCCGGTGGTGCCGCTGCTGCACGACCGGGTCGTCGCTGCGGCGCTCCCGCTGCCGGGGTCGCTGCTGGCGACCGAGGCCGAGCGGAAGGTCGCGCTCCGCCGGGCCGCCGAGGGACTGGTGCCCGAGCCGGTCCGGACGACCGAGAAGAAGGCCGCCCAGTACGGGAGCTACGCGGCGCGCGAACTCGACCGGCTCGCGCGGCGGGCCGGGTTCAAGCGCCGCATGGACAACCACGTCGACCGCTACGTCGACTCGCTGGTGGCGGAGGCGGGCGTCGAGGTCCCCGCGATCGACGCCGCGTGAGCGTCGTGCCGGGGGCAGTCCCTCGGAGCAGCGAAAGGCAGCGCCTCGGAGCCGCGACTCGCACCACCTCGGAGCGACGGCGGGCGCGGGAAAATCGACAGACATCGACAGTCGTCGAGACGGGGGTAGCTTTATTGACGTCCTGCCCAAGGAAGGGACGATGGGTTCAGCGGAGGTGGGCATCGACGGAGACGTGATCATCGATCACATCAGAGAGCCCGTCTTCTTCATCGACGAGCGGCGGAGACTCGCGTTCGGCAACGAACGGTTCTTCGACGTCGTACAGCTCTCCCGCGACGTCCTCGGCGAGGACGAGGAGCTCCTCTCGGAGTACCTCGCCGACGACTACGAGGCGTTCCGCGAGACCGTCGAGGAGGTGCTCGTCGGCGGGGCCACCGACCGCCGGATCGACGTGACCATGCACCACCCGGAGGGGTCGCCCGCCCCCGAGACGCTGCCGGCCGAGGCCCGGCTCGTCCGGGTCGAGGACCCGCCGGGCGTGGTGGTCACGCTGCGCAACAGCAGCGCCCACGAGGAGTACGAGCGCCGCCTGGAGAAGAAGAGCGAGCAACTGCTCGTGCTCAACCGGCTGCTCCAACACGACATCGGCAACGACGTCACCGTGATCGAGGGGTGGGCCGAACTCCTGGCCGAGCGCGCCGACGACTCGCTGCAGGACCTGATCGACCGGATCCGGGGCGCGGCGGTCCACATCCAGGAGCTGACACGCGAGACCAGCGGCGTGCTGCGCCTCTTCGAGGAGGACGGAGGCCTCGAGCGCGTCCCGGTCCCGCTGGTCGAGACCCTCCGGGCGGAGGTCGAGAAGATCCGGCGGACCCACCCCGACGCGGCGATCACCGCGCCGGAACCGGGGTCGCTCGGCGGTGTCGAGGTGTGCGCGAACGACCTCCTCGGGTCGGTGTTCACGAACGTGATCAGCAACGCCGTCGTCCACAGCGACCGGGAGACCCCGCGCGTGGACGTGACGGTCGAGCGCCGCGGCGACACCGCCGTGGTCCGGGTCGCGGACGACGGCCCGGGAATCCCGGACGAGAAGAAAGCGCGCCTCCTCAGCGAGGACCGGACGCTCGGCGACGAGGACGCCGGGATCGGCACCTACCTCGTCACGAAACTGGTCAACGAGTTCGGCGGCGAGGTCGCCCTGTCGGACAACGAGCCCCGCGGGACCGTCTTCACCGTCGCGCTGCCGGTCGCCGACGGCGGGTGCGACGGGTCCTGAGGCGTCAGTCCGACTCCGCCTCGGTCGCCGCGTCGATGGCCTCGACGCCGAACTGGACCAGGTCGGGGTCGAGGTCGCCCGCGCGGAGGTCCGCCCTGGTGTACCACTCCCAGGCCTCGGCGCCTTTCTCGCCGTCGTCGGGGTCGAGTTCCCGGCTCGGCACGGTCGCGTAGTAGAGGTGGTCGACGTGCTGGTGGGCGACCCGACCGTCGGGGAAGACGTCGACGTCGTAGAGCATCACGTGGGCGGGTTCGGGGAGCGCGCGCCCCGCCGGGGCGTCGACCGCGGGGCGGTCGGCCAGCAGCGTCGGCGCGAGGCCCGTCTCCTCCTCGACTTCGCGGACGGCGCACTCGTGGGGGAGTTCGTCGCGCTCGACGTGGCCCCCCGGGGGGACCCGGATGCCGAGGCGGTCGTGGCGGTGCAGCGCCGTCGCTCCCTCGTTGACGACGTAGACGGTCGTGGTGAAGTGACGCGTCGTCTCCATGGCCCCCGTTCGGCGGGTGGGGACTCGGACCTACCGGTTCCGGGACGCCGGGGGTCGTGTCCACCCGACCGGTTCCGGGACGCCGGGGGTCGTGTTCACTCGATCGGTTCCTTCCAGTGCACGACGACGTTGCCGACGGCGAACGCGTCGTCGGCGGTCGTGTCGCGGTGGATCTGGACGGTGTTCGTGCCCGCGGTCAGCTCCGGGCCGGTGACGGCGTCGAGCCACTGCTGCCACCCCTCGCCCGGGGGCAGGTCGAAGCCCGTGAGCGACTCGCCGTTGACGAGGATCTCGTGGCCGTACTCGCCCACGTCGTAGACCTGCACCTCGACGTAGGGGTCGATCGGGGCCTCAATCGGCACCTCGAACTCGAGGAGCGACGAGCGGTTGCCGGCGAACTCGGCCCACGGGAGCTCGAGCCGTTCGGACGGACCGAGCTGTTCGAGCACCGGCAGGAGCGCGTAGTTGGCGCGGTGGGGGGCGTCCATGGAGGTGACTCGACCGCGCGGACAGATGAACGTTGGCGCCGAACGACACGCTCGGGCGGCCTGCTGGGCGCGTGGCACAACCTATAAATCGGAGCCACACAGTCGTACGAACGTGCTACACACGCCAGTCGCACCGGGAACGCCTCGCCAGCCAGCGACGAGCGTGTGTCCTGTCCTCTCGAAAAAACGCGCGTGAGTACCGCTCGCGGCGGGAGTGGCGACCCCGTCCCGGGTGACATCGGACCCACGCGCGGACAGTTCACCGACTACCGGAACCCGACACCAGACACACCATGACAGACATCGACCTGACCGGGGTGTTCCCGGCGATGACGACGCCGTTCACCCCCGACGAAGAGATCGACCACGAACAGCTCCGCGAGGACGCCCAGCGCCTGGAGGCCGCCGGCGTCGACGGGCTCGTCCCCGTCGGCTCGACCGGCGAGAGCGCGACGCTCACCCACGACGAACACGTCGAGGTCGTCGAGACCGTCGCCGCCGCCGTCGAGGACGTGCCCGTGATCGCGGGCTCGGGCTCGAACAACACCCGCGAGGCCCTGGCGCTCTCCGAGCGCGCCGCCGAGGCCGGCGCCGACGCCCTGCTGCTGATCTCGCCGTACTACAACAAGCCCGAACAGGAGGGACTGCTGAGCCACTACCACACCATCGCCGACGCGGTGGACCTGCCCCAGATCGTCTACAACGTCCCCTCGCGGACGGGGCGCAACATCGAGCCCGAGACGGTCGCCCAGCTGGCCGCCCACGAGAACATCGCGGGCTACAAGGCCGCCTCCGGCGACATGGGCCAGATCTCCGAGGTCATCGAGTACACCCGCGACCGGGACTTCTCGGTGCTCTCGGGCGACGACCCGCTGACGGTCCCGATGCTCTCCATCGGCGGCGACGGCGTGATCAGCGTCGTCGCGAACGTCGAGCCCGAGCGCACCTGCGCCATGGTCGGCGCGGGCCTGGAAGGCGACTTCGATCGCGCGCGCGAACTCCACTTCGAGCTGGCGCCGCTGGTCCGCGAGCTCTTCGTGGAGACGAACCCGATCCCCGTGAAGGAGGCCATGGAGATCCGCGGCCACGGCTCCGCCCGGCTGCGGGCGCCGCTGACGCGGCTCTCGGCCGAACACGTCGAGTCGCTCCGCGAGGTGCTGGCCGAACTCGATTCGCACGAGGTGGCCGGCGCGCGCAGCGGGGCCGAACGATGAGTCCGGCGCTCGAGCTGGCGATCACCGGCGCGGGCGGGCGGATGGGCCGGACCCTGATCGAGGCCGCCGCCGAGCGCGACGACGTCGAGGTGACCCTCGCGGTCAACCGCACGGCGCTGGAGGACGGCGCGGTCGGCGGCGTGCCCGTCCGCGACGCCGCGGCCCTGCCCGACCTGCTGGCCGAGTACGACCCCGACGTGCTGGTCGACTTCACCGGCCCGGAGTCCAGCGCCGACTACGTCGAGGCCTGCGCCGCCGCCGGCGTTCCGGTCGTCGTCGGGACGACCGGCTTCGACTCCACGGGCACGCAGCGGCTTCGCGCCGCCAGCGACGAGGTGCCGGTGCTGAAGGCCTCGAACTTCTCGCGGGGGATCGCGGCCCTCCGCCGGGCGGTCCGCGAGGCCGTCGACGCGCTCCCCGGCTACGACGTCGAGTTGACCGAGACCCACCACAACGGGAAGCGCGACGCCCCCAGCGGCACGGCCAAGACCCTGCTCGGCGACATCGAGTCCGTCAGGGAGAGCGCCGGCAGCGAGGGCGACTCCGGGGGCGAACGCGTCCACGGGCGCGAGGGGCTCCAGCCCCGCGAGCGGGGCGAGATCGGCGTCCACGCACGACGCGCGGGCGACATCACCGGCGAGCACGAGGTGCTGCTCGCCGACAACCACGAGGTGCTGGAGCTGACCCATCGCGCGGAGTCACGGGGGGTATTCGCCGCCGGCGCCCTCGACGCCGCCGTCTGGCTGGCCGACCGCGAGGCCGGCTGGTACGCCTTCGAGGACGCGCTCTGAGCGGCGCCCGGAGCGACCCCGGGTCCCCACGCGCGACGCCCACGTCCCGACGTGCGACCGCCGCACCACCCCGCACCTACCACGTTCCGACACGCTGATACGCCGTCCCTCTCGATTCCCACCGAACGATGACACTCGAATCCGACGTCCAGTCCCTGTGGCAGCGCTACCAGAACGACGAGGTCGACGCCGGGTCGGCGACCGACGACGACCTGGCGGTCCTCGAGGCGTTCCTCTCGGCCCTCGAGGCCGGCGAGGTCCGGGCCGCGACGAAGGTCGGCCCCGCCGACTGGGCGGCCAACCAGTGGGTCAAGCAGGGCATCCTGCTCAACTTCGGCCTGCGCGACACCGAGCCCCGCGAGTACGGCGGCGTCACCTACCACGACGTGCTGCCGCTGCGCGAGACCGACGACCTCGCCGCCAAGGGCACCCGCAACACGCCCAACGGCACGCCCATCCGCCGCGGCGCCTACCTCGGCGAGGACTGCATCATGATGAGCCCCTCGTTCGTCAACATCGGCGCCTACATCGACGACGGCACCCTGGTCGACTCCTGCGACACCGTCGGCTCCTGCGCGCAGATCGGCGAGAACGTCAAGCTCGGCGCCAACACGCTGATCGGCGGCGTCCTCGAACCCGTCGAGGACGCGCCGGTCGTCATCGAGGACGACGTCGCCCTCGGCGCCGGCTGCCGGGTCACCTCCGGGTTCATCGTCGGCGAGGGCTCGGTCGTCGGCGAGAACACGCTACTGACCCCCCGCATCCCGGTGTACGACATGGTCGAGGAGGAGGTCCTCTACGGCCACCTCCCGCCGGAGCGCCGCGCGTTCACCCGCTACGTCGAGTCGTCGATCTCGGACCACGAGATGTTCCCCGGCGGCGCCTACAAGCCCGCCGTCGTCGCCACGGACGTCGAGGAGGAGACCCTCGACGCGACGCGTCGCGAGGAGGCGCTGCGCGAGTAATCGGATCGATGGTCGATACTCCCCGCATCAGGCGCCTCTCGGCCTGGGACGCCGAGCGACTGGACGCCCTCGCCAGCGAGTACGACACGCCTCTGTACGTGATCGACCGCGACCGCGTCCGGGAGAACTGCGAGCGCATGAACGCGGCCTTCCCGGACGCCCACGTCCAGTACGCCGTCAAGGCCCACACCGGTCGGGCGGTCCTCGAGACGGTCCGCCGGGCCGGCGTCGACGCCGAGTGCGCCTCCGCGGGGGAGGTCCGCCGGGCCATCGGGGCGGGCTACCCCGGCGAGCGCGTCCAGTACACCGCCGTCAACCCGCCGGCCCGCGACCTCGACGCCGTCGTCGAGACCTGGGCGGACCACCCCGGCCTGACGGTGACCGTCGGCGCCGCGGACACCCTCGACCGCCTGGCCGACCGCGGCTACGACGGGCGGATCTGCGTGCGCGTCAACCCCGGCGTCGGGGCCGGCCACCACGAGAAGGTCACCACGGGCGGTCACGCCAAGTTCGGCGTGCCCTACGACCGGGCCGTCGCGGTCGCCGAGCGCGCCGCCGACGAGTTCGACCTCGTGGGCGTCCACGCCCACGCCGGCAGCGGCATCTCCGCCGACCAGCTCGACGCCCACCGGGAACTCGTCGCCCGGATGGGCGACCTCGCCCGGGAGATCGAAGCCGAGGTCGGCGACCTGGAGTTCGTCGACGTCGGCGGCGGCTTCGGCGTCCCGTACCGCGAGGACGAGCCGCCGCTGGACCTCGAGGCCGTCGCCGAGGCGACCCGGGAGGCGCTGGGCGAGGTGGACGCCCAACTCGCCGTCGAACCCGGGCGGTACCTCGTCGCGGACGCGGGCGTGCTGCTCACGCGCGTGAACACGGTCAAGCCCGCCCCCGACACGACCGTCGCGGGCGTCGACGCCGGCATGACCGATCTGCTGCGTCCGGCGATGTACGACGCCTACCACGAGATTCGCAACGCGACGGCGGACCTCGAGTCCGGCGACCGCGAGGAGACCCCGGTCACGGTCGCCGGGCCGATCTGCGAGACCGCCGACGTGTTCTGCGAGGACCGCCCGATGGTCCGCCCTGCACGGGGAGACGTGCTAGCGATCGGCAATGCGGGGGCTTATGGGTACGAGATGGCTAGTACGTACAACTCCCGACCGCGACCCGCGGAGGTCGCGCTGGAGGGCGAGGACGACCGGCTCGTCCGCCGGCGCGAACGCATCCGCGACCTCACCAGCCTCGAAACATGAGCCAGACCCACTCCGTCCCGTTCGAGAAGTACCACGGCACCGGCAACGACTTCGTGGTGATCGACGCCCGCGAGCACGCCGTCGCCGACCCCGTCGCGTTCGGCGTTGCCGTCTGCGACCGCGAGACGGGCGTCTCCGCCGAGGTACACGGCGATGGATCGGGACAGGCGGTCCGTCGTGGCTCCGACCCCGACGGCCGAGAGGCCCGTCGGGGCTCCGACGGCGTCCTGTTTCTCACCCTCCCCGACGAGGGCGACGCCGACACCGCCGACCGCCCCCACGTCGAGATGCGCCTCGTCCAGCCGGACGGCTCCGAGGCGGCGATGTGCGGCAACGGCGCCCGGGTCGCCGCCGCGTGGGCCGCCGAGCGTCTCGGCGTCGACGAACTCGTCGTCGACACGCCCGCCGGCGAGCGCCCCGCGACCGTCCACGACGACGGGAGCGTCACCATCTCGATGGGCGTCCCGTCGTTCGACCCCGCGGCGGTCCCCCTCGACGGCGACGAGCCCCTGATCGAGACCGAGGTCGAGGGGCTGACCGTCACCGCGGTCAACACGGGCGTCCCCCACGCCGTCGCCGTCGTCGAGGACGTCGACGCGGTCGACCTCGAGTCCGTGGCGCCGCCGGTGCGCCACGCCGCGGTCTTCCCCGAGGGCGCGAACGTGAACCTCGCCGCGCGCGACGGCGCGGGCCTGCGCCAGCGCACCTTCGAGCGCGGCGTCGAGGGCGAGACCCGCTCCTGCGGGACCGGCGCGGTCGCCGTCGCCGCCGTCGCCAAGCGCCTCGGAATCGTCGCCGGCGACGAGGTCCGGGTCTCCCCGCCGGGGGGCGACCTCCTCATCGGCGTCCCCGACGGCGAACCGGCGACGCTGACCGGCCCCGTGGCGTTCGAGTTCGCGGGCGAACTGCCGACCGACCCCGACGAGGTATGACGGGGGCGTTCGACGTCGAGGGCACCGCCTTCGACCCCATCGAGTTCCTGGAGGCGGCGGTCCCCATCGCCTCGGACGAGGACGTCTCCGAGATGCGCGACTTTCTCGTGGCGACGCTGGCCGAGCACGGCGTCGAGGCCACCGTCGACGACGCGGGCAACACCCTCGCGACCCGGGGCGAGGGCGCACCCCACCTCGTCCTCAACACCCACATCGACACCGTCTCGCCGCACGTCCCGTACGAACGCGACGGCGACGTGATCCGCGGGCGCGGCTCCTGCGACGCCAAGGGGCCGCTCGCGGCGCTGCTGACGGGCTTCCTCGCCGCCGACGCCGACGAGGGGACGCTCACCCTCGCGGTCTCGCCCGACGAGGAGGTGCTCTCGACCGGCGCGGCGGCGCTCAC
The DNA here is from genome assembly GCA_042216345.1 of Haloferacaceae archaeon. GTDB lineage: Archaea > Halobacteriota > Halobacteria > Halobacteriales > Haloferacaceae > JBDGUA01. The sequence goes on along the minus strand of JBDGUA010000026.1, from coordinate 41,262 downwards.
CTCCGACGCCGTGGCCGGCGGCGGGACCAGACTCGACGGCGACGCCTACGTCGTCGGCGAGCCCACGGGGCTGGACGTCTGCAACGCCGCGAAGGGGCGCTTCCAGGGGACGGTGACGCTCTCGGGCGTCGCGGCCCACGCCGCCGAACCCGACTCGGGGGTCAACGCCGTCGCCGCCGCCGAGCAGGCGCTGGCGGCGATCCGGACCTTCGACGACGACCGCGCGGCCCACCCCTCCCTGGGCGAGCCGACGCTCACGCCGACGACCATCGACGGCGGCACGTCGACGAACCAGCTGGCCGCCGCGTGCGAGATCGTCGTCGACCGCCGGAGCGTCCCGCCCGAGACAGCCGAGGGGTTCCGGACCGAACTCGCGGGCGCGCTGCGCGAGGCCGTCCCCGACGACGTCGGGGTCGCGTTCGACCTGACCGACCGCCCCTCGCCGTTCCTGGAGGCGTTCGCGACCGACCGCGACGACCCGCTGGTGCGGCGACTCGCCGACGCCGCGGGCCGCGCGAGCGCCGCGTACACCGACTCGGGCCGCGGCGGCGACGTCCGCCCGTTCACCGCCGCGACCGAGGCCTCGTACTTCGCGCCGGCGCCGACGGTCGTCTTCGGCCCGGGCGACCTCGCGGACGACGCGGGCGCGGTCGCGCACGCCGAGCGCGAGTACGTGCGCGTGGACGAGGTCCGCGCCGCCGCCGCCGCGGTGACGGAAGTCGTCCGCGAGACGGTCGGGTAGGGACGGTCCCTCCCGGCCCGGCGCCGTGAAGGGCAAACGGTAAGCGACTGGGCCGCACCGTCCCGATATGGACCGCGTAGCGATCATCGGCGCATCGATGACCCAGTTCGGGCAGCGCGACGCCTGGATCCGCGAACTGCTCGCGGAGGCGGGCCAGGCCTGCCTCGAGGACGCCGGGGTCGAACCCGACGCGATCGAGCACCTCTACGTCTCGAACATGGCCAGCGGCGAGTTCGAGGGCCAGACGGGCGTGCCCAACGCCCTCGTCCACGACCTCGCGGCGATGCCCGCCTACACCCAGCGGGTCGACCAGACCTCCTCCTCCGGCGGCGCCGGCGCCTACGCCGCCTGGCAGTCGGTCGCCTCGGGGGCCAGCGAGATGACCCTCCTGGTCGGCGGCGAGAAGATGACCCACAAGACGACCGCCGAGTCGACCGACATCATCGCCTCGCTCACCCACCCCGTGGAGTACAAGCACGGCGTCACGCTCCCCTCGTTCGCGGGGCTGACCGCCCGCCGGTATCTCCACGAGTACGACGCCCCGCGCGAGTCGCTGGGGCGGGTGGCCGTGAAGAACCACAGGAACGGCGTCGACAACCCCAACGCCCAGTTCCGCAAGGAGGTCGACCTCGAGACGGTCCTCGAATCGCCGATCGTCGCCGACCCGCTCCGCCTGTACGACTTCTGTCCGATCACCGACGGCTCGGCGGCGCTGTTGTTCTGCCCCGAGTCGGTCGCCAGGGAGTACACCGACGACTACGCGGTCGTCTCGGGCATCGGCGGCGCCACCGACACCCACGTGGTCCACGAGCGCGCCGACCCGACGACGATGCGCGGCGTGGTCGAGTCCAGCGAGGTCGCCTACGAGATGGCCGACCGCTCGCCCGACGACGTCGACGTGGCCGAACTCCACGACATGTTCACCATCCTGGAGTTCCTCCAGAGCGAGGACCTCGGCTTCTTCGAGAAGGGCCACGGCTGGGAGGCCGTCGAGGAGGGCGTCACCGACCGCGACGGCGAGTTACCCATCAACACCTCGGGCGGCCTCAAATCGAAGGGCCACCCGCTGGGGGCCTCCGGCGTCGCCCAGCTGGTCGAGATCTACGAGCAGGTGCTCGACGAGGCCGGTCCCCGGCAGGTCGACGCCGACGTCGGCCTCGCGTGCAACGTGGGCGGGTTCGGCAACTGCGTGACCACCGCGATTCTGGAGGCGGGACAATGAACGACGACGACCAGCTCGCCGCCGACGGCGGCGACCAGGAACTGACGGCGTACCGCTACCCCGACGGGAGCATCACCTACCCCGGCCACCCGATCGGCCCCAACGGCGAGGAGGCCGTCGGCACGGTCGACCTGAGCGAGCACACCGCCGAGGTCGTCACCTGGACGTCCTCGACGGCGACGCCCCCGGGCGTCCGCGCACCGAACCACCTCGCCATCGTCGAGTTCGACGTCGACGGCGAGCCCGTCCGCGCGCTCGGCCAGCTCACGACCGACGACGTCGAGATCGGCGACGAGGTCGAGCCGGTCTACGTCGACGAGCTGCGCGAGCCCGGCGCGGGCATCCGCGAGCCCGACAGCCAGGCCTGGGACGGCTTCCGGTTCCGCCCGGTCTGAGCGGGCGGAGCCCGATCTGAACGGCCCGTTTTCCCTCGGTCTGAACGGCCGGCCCCACCGATCGGCTCGACCGAAAGCCGCACCGGGTGTGCCACTCCCTCTCGGACCGCCGTCTGTCGGTATCCGCGGGCGGGCGGGCGTTCGCTGGGGCGGTCGCGACGGCGCAGCCAAAACGTTTATACCTCGCAGCCGCGACTAATTTACAAAGATGGATAGTGAGAATACAAACGACTCAGCCTTCGCGCAGGCCCTCGGCGACCTGAAGCGACGGGGGAGCAACCTCCTGGTCGTCGGCACGCCCGCTGCCGAGGCTCACCACGACGCCTGCGATCGGTTCCTGGGCGACGAGCGACCGGAGCGGCGCCGTCTGCTCGTGCTGACCGACGGGACCCACGACCACGCCCGCCACCACGAGGGCACCGAGACGCGGGTGATCACCCGGTCGGCGAGCACCCGGAGCGCCGCCGCGGCCCAGCCCGCCGCCCCCGGCGCCGACGCCGGCGCGTCCCGCGACCTCGCGGGCGCGGATCTGGGGACGCTCTCGCTGGCGATCGCCGAGGACCTCGCCGACCTCGAGGCCGAGGGCGAGGCCAGCGCCGTCCGGCTCTGTTTCGACTCGTTGACGCCGATCCTCGAGGAGTACGACTCCGGTGCGGTCCTCCGGTTCCTCCACGCGGTGACCAACCGGGTGCGCGGCTCCAGCGCCATGGCCCACTACCACCTGCCGCTCGAGCGCGACAGCGACGCCGTCCGCGACGTCGAGGAGTCGTTCGACGCGGTCGTGCAGCTCCGACGCGCCGGCGGCGCCACCGAGCAGCGCTGGCACATCCTGCAGCCCGACCTCGACAGCGGCTGGCTCCCGCTCTGAGTTTCTCTCCCTCCCCTTGTGGGCCGGTTCTCTCCCGCGAGCGACGGCACTCCCGCCCGACGCACTCCGGGCCGCCGCAACCAGACCCGCCCCAGGCCACGAGCAGCCGACGCTCCAGACCGCAATCAGCCGATTTGCTCCGGGCCGCCGCTGACCGGGTCACACCACGTCGATGAACGAGCGCTGTTCGGCGAGCACGTCGGCGTCGAGT
>JBDGUA010000026.1:0-37724 GCA_042216345.1 Haloferacaceae archaeon | reverse complement strand
GGGTCACACCACGTCGATGAACGAGCGCTGTTCGGCGAGCACGTCGGCGTCGAGTTCGCCGACGAGGTCGCGTTCGTCCCGGTTCAGCGCCGCCGCGACCGCGCCGTCGGGGCGGACGATGGCCGAGCGCCCGGCGTAGACGGTCTCGGGGGCGCCCCCGATCGACCGGCGACCGGTCCGGCCCGCGCCGACGACCCAGCGGACGCCGTCGAGGGCCCGGGCGCGCAGCAGGAGCCGCCAGTTCTCGCTGTGGGCCGCCGGCCAGGCGCCGGCGACGAACAGCGCGTCCACCCGGTCGTCGGTGAGGGCGGCGCTGTCGGCGACGAAGTTCAGGTCGTGGCAGGTGAGGAGCCCGGTCGGGCCCGCGGGCGTCTCGACGACGACCCGCTCGCGGCCAGGCTCGAGGTACGCGGCCTCCCGGCCCCAGAGGTGTCGCTTCCGGTAGACGGTCGTCTCGCCGTCGGGAGCGATGTAGGCGAGCGCGTTGTAGAGCGGAGCCCCGCCGGCGGGACCGTCGACGGACTCGCCGTCCCGCCGGCCACGCTCGACGTAGCCCGCGAGCAGCCCCAGGTCGTGCTCGGCGGCGAGGGCGCGCAAGCGGTCGAGTTCCGGGCCGTCGCGCTCGAGTGCGACCTCGCGGAGGCGCTCCTCGGGGACGAAGCCCGTCAGCGCGTACTCAGGGAAGAGCGCGACGTCGACGCGGTCGGGGAGCCCCCCGAGGCGGTCGGCGATGGTCTCGAGGTTCGCCGCCGGGTCGAGGTCGGCCACGGCCAGTTGGGGGACGGCGACGGTCGGCATGGTCCACGCTGCGTCACGACCGGAGAAAAGCCCGGCGCTCCCCGGGGTCGCTCGACGCCGTCGCGTCTCACCCCGGACCGCCGTCGTCGTCCCGCCGCGAGAGGACGTAGGTGAGCTCGCCGACGCTGGCCTGGGTCTCGTCGTCGAGGTCGATCCCGTGGTCGGCCAGCCAGTCGGCGTGGGGGTCGTCCACCCGGCCCTGGACGGCCAGGTGGGCGCGGACCTCCTCCATGGTCCCCGCGAACAGGCAGACCGGACAGTTCATTCGAGCTTCTCGTCGGCGACGTGGTAGTCGGCCATCGGCGTGTCCTCGACCTCCGCGATGGTCCGGATGTCGGCGACCTGCTCGGGAGTCAGCGCCTCGATCTCGGCGGCGATCTCCTCGCTGGTGCGCAGCTCGGCGACGTACTCGCCGTCCTCCACGCGGGTCACCTGGTTCGAGAGCTCCTGGACGCGCGCTTTGTACTCGCGGTAGAGTTCCGTGTCGATGCTGAGGGTCATCGGTCGCCTCCGCAGCGACAGGAGTCACAGCCGCACGCGTTCGAGCTGCCGTCGGTCGCTCCCGAGGCGCCATCCGTGTCGCCCCGATCGAACTCCTGCCGGGGCTCCGAGGCAGGCGCGTCCGCCATCGCGGCCTCGCGGACCTTCATCACGTCCTCGACCGAGGGGTTCTCGGTGTCGACGCCGCCGTCGGCCATGGCGCGCTTGGCGCCCTCGTTGCCGACCGGGCAGATGGTCTGACACTCGAAGCAGTTGGCCCAGCCGGTGCCGCGGATCATGCTGGTGACGGTGCGCTGGAAGTCGTCGCTGTAGAGTTTGAGTTTGCGCGTCTCGGGGTCCTCCTCGTTGACGACCGACTCCAGTTCCTTCGCGAAGCGCTGGGCGCCGGTGTTCATCGCGCAGGACATGCACTTCTGGCGGTCGTACGATCGCCCGACGAGTTCGCCCTCCTCGCTGATCTCGCCGTCGAGGGCGTCGACCGGACAGGCGGAGATGCACGGCGTGATCCCGGCGTTCTCGTAGGCGCGCTTGCAGAACTGGGTCGGACAGGGGTTGTGCTCGAGGGGCTCGTCGGTCGCCAGCGGCATGTTGGTGATGACCGCGGTGAACCCGAGGTTGGCGCCGTGCTCGGGGTGGAGGACGATGTCGTTGATGCCGCGCCAGCCCAGGCCGGCCTCCTCGGCGCAGACCTTCAGACTCCCGTACGGGATCATCCCGCCCTCCTTGAACCCCTTGGGGAAGCGCAGCGACTCGTAGCCGTACTCGTCCTCGATCGTGTCGTTCAGCGCCATGCGGATCTGCCCGCGCTTGCCGCGCCGGGAGATCTTCGAGTCCCACAGCACCATCGACGACCCGCTCTTTTTGGCCCCCTCGGTCCCCTCGTCGACGCCGGCGACGATGACGGTCTTGGCGTCGTGGTAGATGTCGCGCACGCCGTAGCCGTCGGGCGCGCGCTCGTCGATGGCCTCGACGGAGGCGACGCCGACGCCGTCGGCGCCGCTGTCCAGGGCGAGCGCCTTCAGCTCCTCGGTCTCGGTCACCAGTGGCTCGCTTGTCATGTGTTGTCCTATCCTGATGTCCGGCTTATGCCTTTGGGTGATTCCGGCGAAAACAGGGCAAACAGACCTTCACGAACACAATCTGGATTTCATCCCGAGGAGGCCTTCGGAGCCGGGCGACGAAGGGAAACGCTCTTTTGGGCATCACACGGAGTTTCCCGCATATGACCGACGGGGACGAGACGCCCGAAGAGGGCACCGACGCCGAGGGCGAGGAGATCGACGAGGGGGCCGGCGAGGAGGCCCCCGAGGAAACGGCCACCGAAGAGGAGCCGGAAGCGGAGGAGGCCGAATCGGAGGAGGCCGAGGAAGAGGAGGCCGAAGCCGAAGAGGAGGCCGAAGCCGAAGAGGAGGCCGAAGAAGAGGCTGAGGCGGCGGAGGACGCCGAAGAAGAGGCCGGCGAACTCAGCACCGACACGCTCGAGTCCCGCCTCGACGACGCCGAAGCGGCCCTGGAGGCCGCCGAGACCGAGGCCGACCTCGACGAGATCGAGGGCGACCTCGACGCCATCGAGAGCGACCTCGAGGCCGCGGACCTCCCCGAGCCGGACGACGAGGACGAGGAGGACCCCCGCGAGGCGTACGAGTCCCGGCTCTCGGACCTGCGCGAGGACCTGGCGTCCCAGCGTGGCCCCTACGCCGAGGACGTCGTCGCCGACGTCGAGGCCGCCCAGTCGACGCTGACCGGGACCGAGTGGACCGCCCAGGGCGAGGACGAGATCGTCGACGTCGTCGACGCGTTCCTCGCGGACGCGGGCGAGGCGCTCGACGAGGACTTCGGGGCCGCCGGCGCCGACGAGGACGCCGAGTCGCTGGCGGCCGACCTCGACGCGGTGATCGAGGCCGTCGAAGACGCCGACCTCGACGCCGACGACGACGCCGAGACCATCGCGGCGCTGGTCGAGGCGACCGACGGACTCACGACCGGGCTCGAGGAGTCCGAGGAGTGGGACGACCTCCAGACCCACGAGCAGCTGCAGGCGCAGGGCTTCTACGACGTGCTGGGCCACTACAAGGACTACCCCGTCGAGTGGGCCGCCCTGAAGGAGCACGAGCAGCAGGGCAACGTCGAGATGATCATGCTCGCGCTCGACGCGCTGGGCTCGGAGTTCATGGAGCGCCACTGCCTCGAAGCGCTCGAGCGCCTGGGCCCGACCGAGGCGTTCGAGGAGATGCACCAGCGCGCCCAGAAGCGCGACCGGCCGGCAATCCGCATCCTCGGGAAGATCGGCGACGAACGCGCCGTCGAGACGCTGATCGAGTACGTCGACACCGACTCCGACCCGCAGCTCCAGAAGGTGACGTTCAAGGCGCTCGGCGAGATCGGCAGCGAGGAGGCCACCCAGGCGCTGGCCAACAAACTGGAGATGGACGACGAGAACGTCCGCCCCTACGCCGCCCGCGCCCTCGGCCTGCTCGGGGACACCCGCGCGGTCGACCCCCTCGCGGACGTCCTCGAGAACGACGAGAACGACAACGTCCGCGCCGCCGCGGCGTGGGCGCTCCGCCAGATCGGCACCGAGGCCGCGCTGGAGGCCGCCGCCGAGTACGCCGGCGACCGCGCGTACATCGTGCAGGCGGAAGCCGAGGCCGCGGCCGACTCGCTGGACGCGCTCAGCGCGTAAGCGCGGCTCCGAATCCCGATTCTCCCCCCGTCGATTTCGAGCGCCCGTCTCAGCCCAGGAACGTCGCCACAAACAGCAGCGCGAACCCCAGCGAGACGCAGAGCGCGCCGACGCGCCCGATCCAGGTGTACTCGTCGGCCTCGGGCGGCATCGGGTCCACGTCGTAGGTCTCGATCTCCTCGTTGTAGGTGACGTAGCTCGGCATCTGGAAGAACTCCAGGAACAGCAACACGCCCCCGAGCGTGCCGATCGCGGCGGCGACCAGTCGAACGGTTTCGGCGAGAGCCATGGGTGTGTGACGCGGGGTCCGTCGCAAAAAGCCACCGAAGCGAACGTTTATGCACGAAAGCGGGGCCAGACCCCCCGTGACCCGGACCGTCGTCGCGCTCGCGCTGCTGTCGCTGGTCGTCGCCTCACCCGCGGCGGGGCTCACAGCCGGTGGCTCGGCCACGACGGCTGGACACGCGGGGCCGGAACCGGCGGCCACTGACGACCCCGCGGAACTGGGATCGACGGCGGCCACTGACGACCCCGCAGGAGCGGGATCGACGGCCCCCGCCGACCCCCGGCCGACCCGGAACCGGACGGGGCCGACGATCCTCGCGGTCTATCCGAACCCGGTCGCGGACGGCGACCGCGGCGAGTTCGTGGTCGTCGACGTCCCGCCTCGCCACCGCTCCGAGAACGACTCGGGGCCCCGTCTCGTCCTGACCGACGGCGAGACCGCGGTCGCGCTCCCCCCGAACGCGACCGGACGGATCGCGGTCGGCGCCGACCCGAACGCGACGGCGGCGCTCACCGATCACCCGGTCGTCGGCGCCCCCGGGCTCTCACTGGCCAACGGGGGTGAGCGCCTCGAACTCCGCGACGCCGACGGCGAGACAGTCGCCGCCACCGACTACGGGAGCGCCCCGGAGGGCGAAGTGTGGCTCCCGCGGACGGCCACGTGGCGCCCCGTCGGCTACCGCCCCCGCGACGTCCACGAGTACGGCGCCGCGAACGCGACGGCGTTCGTCCTCCCCGACGACCCGAGCGTCCCGGTGGCGACGCTCCGGGGCGCCGACGAGCGCGTCCTCCTCGCGGGATACACCTTCGTCTCCGAGCGCGCGGCGCGCGCGCTCGTCGACGCCACCGACCGGGGCGTCCGCGTCAGGGTCCTCCTCGACGGCGACCCGGTCGGCGGGCTCACCCGACGGGAGGCCGCGCTCCTGGATCGGCTCGTCGCCGCCGGCGTCGACGTGCGCGTGGTCACGGGGCCGTACGCCCGCTTCTCGTTCCACCACGCGAAGTACGCCGTCGCCGACGACCGGGCGCTGGTCCTGACCGAGAACTGGAAGCCCGCCGGGACGGGCGGGCGGAGCAGCCGCGGCTGGGGCGTCGCCATCGACGTGGCCCCCGTCGCCGACGACCTCGCGGGGCTGTTCCGGGCCGACGCAGACTGGCGGGGTGCCGTCCCGTGGGGCCGCTTCCGCGAGGGCCGGCGGTTCGCGCCCGGCGAAGTGGCGAACGGGAGCTACCCCGCGGCGACCGGGTCGACGCGGGCCCGCGTCGACCGCGTCGACGTGCTCACCGCACCGGGGAACGCCGAGGACGCGGTGATCGCGACCGTCGACGGCGCCGAGGCGTCGGTCGACGTGCTCCAGCCGACGGTCGAGCGCGACGGGTCGTTCGTTCGGGCGTGCCTGCGCGCGGCCGACCGGGGCGTCCGCGTGCGCCTCCTCCTCTCGGGGGCGTGGTACGTCGCCGAGGAGAACCGCCGGCTCGTCGACGACCTGAACGACTACGCGGCGGCGCGGGACCTCCCGATCGAGGCCCGCGTCGCCGCCCCTCGCGGGCGCTTCGAGAAGGTCCACGCCAAGGGCCTGGTGGTCGACGACGAGACGGTCGTGGTGGGGAGTCTGAACTGGAACCGCCACTCGGCCCGCGAGAACCGCGAGGTCGCCCTCCGGCTGGCGAGCCCGGCCGCGGCGTCGTACTTCGGTCGGGTGTACGACGCCGACTGGCGGGGCGAGGATCGATCGATCCCGGGAGGGCTGGCGCTGGGCGTCGCCGTCGCGGTCGGCGTGGCGGTCGCCGTCGCCCGGCGACGGCTGCGCTTCGAGACGTGAGCGAAGCCGTGAAAATCGGAGACGCCGACCTACGGCTCGACGTCCAGCGACTCGGTCCCGGCGGTGCTGGAGAGCTCCTCGTCGATCTCGGCGTCGGCCATCTTCTCGACCAGCGCGTCGATGACCGGCCCGCGCATCCCCTTGACGAACTTGATCGAGCCGACGACGAGGTGGCCGCCGCCGGAGACGCCGCCGCCGGTGACCTCCTCGTTGAGTTCGGTGACCATCCGGGGGATGTCCAGGCGGACGCCGTCCGAGCGCAGCACGGCGAAGTCCGGGCCGTAGCCGATGGTGATGACGGGCTCGCCCGTCTCCTGGACCTTCTGGTCGTGGAGGTTGCCGGTGGTCTTGCCCGGCGCGGGGTAGGTGAACCGGTGGGCGTACTTGTCGAGGTCGATGCGGTAGAGGTGGGCGCCGCTGGCCAGCCGCTCGTGTTCGACGTGGGGCTCGACGGCGTCGAGCTGGCGTTCGACGTCGCGCTCGGCGCGCGCGGACATGAACTCGACCAGCTCGCGGTGGCGCTGTTCGTCGTCGCAGCCGACGTTGAGCACGTCGCTGACCATGGTCTTGCCCGAGCGGTAGCGCAGCCAGTGGGCCGCGTAGTCCAGCGCCTCGCCGATGTTCTCGAGGCGCTGGCGGTCGTACCCCTCCGCGTCGGCCAGCATGAGGTAGTCCGCCATCGCCTCGGCCTTCGAGCGGTCCGACAGCCCCGCGACCGCGGGGACGTGCCGGAGTTCGTCGGTGATCGAGGGGTCGATCATCCGCGCGAGCTCGACGCACATCATGCCCGTGGTGATCCGGTAGTCCTCGTCGTGGAGGTAGGGGTTGACGTGGGCGTCCAGCAGGTCGTCCACCGCCTCGGGGTCCGGGTGGTGGTGGTCGAGGACGAGGATCGGGATGTCGTAGCGCGCGAGGTTCTCGTAGGCGGGGACGTCCTCCTCGGTGCTGCCGTTGTCCAGCATCAGCATGAGCGGGAGCTGCTGGCCGTGGCGGGCCCGACCCTCCAGCGCGAAGTTGAGGTCGCGGGTGACGTCCTCCATCTCGTAGAACGGCGCCTTGCTCGGCAGGCGCTTGAAGAGGTGGCGTGAGGCGTCGGGGTCGTCGTGGACCGCCTCGATGTAGTTCTCCAGCGCGAGCTGGACCGGCAGCGCCGCGCACATGCCGTCGCCGTCGGCGTGGTGGCGCACGCGGATGGGGCGGCCCTCCAGGACCGTCCGGCGGAGCGTCCGGGCGACGTCTTCCAGTTCCGACCAGAGCTTCTCGAAGGCGGGCCACTCGATCAGCGGCTCGACCGCCTCGGGTTCGGCGCGCTCGGCCAGCGCCTCCTCGAGACGCTGGCGGGCCGCCGCCACGTGCTCGTCGCTGGGGACCGTGACGTCGTCGACCTCGATCTGTCGGCTCCCCTCGTGTTCCTCGACGGTGCCGCTCACGCGGACGACGTCGCCCAGTTCGACCGCGGGGTAGGTGCGGACGCCAGCCTCCTCGAAGGCGGCGGCGGAGACGATCCCGGTCTCGTCGACGATCTGGAAGATGGTCGGCCCGCCGGTCTGCTTGATCTGCGCGACCTCGCCCTCGACCGTCGCCTGCGCGCCGGTCGAGAGCGCCTCGACGGGCGTGATCTCGGGCTCGTGCTCGACGGTGAGCGTCCGGTACTCCTCGGGTTCGACCTCGTCGAACGAGAGGTCGCCGTTCTCCTTGATCTCCTCCAGTTCGACGATCAGTCGGTCGCCGACCGCGTAGTCGCCCCCGAGGTTGGACTCGTGGACCAGTCCGGAGAGCTCGTCGGAGACGTCGACGAAGACGCCGTAGTCGACGACGCCGTTGACGACAGCGTGGTAGCGCGCGCCGACCTCCACGTCCTCGAGCGTGCAATCAGGTGCCAGGTCGTAGACGACCGGGCGCGAATCAGCGTCTTCGCCGGAACCCCCGGCGTCAGCATCAGTCATGTGACGGGTTAGGAGCAGCGGCGGTGTTAAGCTTTTCAAAGCGCCTCGCGCGAGGCGGCCGGCCGCGGGGCGCGACCGCCTGCCCCGTCGCGTCGGCCATCCGGAATCCTTAGATGCGGCGCGGTCCGACTGACGGACATGCGGCTGTTCCGGTCGGGTGAGGTCATCGGCATCGCCGCCGAGACGCTGGAGTTCGTCCTGGAGGCGTCCGAACAGACCCACCCCAACGAGTACATGGGGCTGTTGCGCGGCGAGGACGCTCGCGGGCTCGGGCTCGACCGCGACGGCACGGTCGTGACTGACGTGCTGGTCATCCCCGGCACCGAGTCCAACCCGGTCAGCGCGACGGTCAGGACCAGCATGATCCCCAACGACAGGCGCGCGGTCGGGTCGGTCCACTCCCACCCGAGCGGCGCCCTCCGCCCGAGCGACGCCGACCTCGGGACCTTCTCGAAGGGCTCGGTCCACATCATCATCGGCAACCCCTACGGGCGGGACGACTGGCAGGCGTTCGACCGCGAGGGCCAGCCACGCGAACTGGACGTGCTCGACGTCGAGCTAGACGACCCGGAGGACTTCTTCGACTTCACCCAGGAGGACATCGACGCCGAACTATGACCGGAGACGAGGCCGACGAGCCACGGGGGGACCGGGCCGACGCGTCACAGAAGGGCGACCCGCGTCGGGTGGTCGCCCAGGGGACCTTCGACATCCTCCACCCGGGCCACCTCCACTACCTCTCGGAGGCGGCCGCGATGGGCGAGCAACTGCACGTGATCGTCGCGCGCCGCGACAACGTCACCCACAAGGAGAAGCCGGTCCTCCCGGACGAGCAGCGCCGGATCATGGTCGAGGCCCTCGAGGTGGTCGACCACGCCCGCGTCGGCCACCGCGAGGACATCTTCGCGCCGATCGAGGAGATCGATCCCGACCTGATCGTCCTCGGCTTCGACCAGCACCACGACGAGGCCGCCATCGAGGCCGCGCTGGCCGAGCGCGGCGTCGACTGCCGGGTCGTCCGCGCCTCGGGCCGCGAGCCCGACTTCGAGGGCGAGCTCCTCTCGACCGGCGCCATCGTCGATCGCATCCTCGAGCAGCGCGGCTGAGCGGTCGGACTCCGCGCGAGGAGCGTCCCCGAAGGGGGCACGGTCCGGGCGTCGTTCCGTTCTGTTTCGTCGTAGTTTCGTTCTGTTTTCGTTGTCGTCCCGTTCGTCGTCGTTCCGTTCTGTCTCGCCGCCGTCCCGTTCAACCTCGGCTAGGGCGGCTGACCGAACTCGACGGCGAGAGCGCTATCGGAGGAGAGATCCGAGAGGAGAAGACTGCTACGTGGGTTCAGGCCGCGGCGGTCAGCGCGCCGCTGGGCTGGACCTGCTGGGCCCCCTGACCGCCGGCGGACCCGCTCTTGGCGTCGTTGCGCTCCTGGATGTACTGGTCGTACTGGTCCTGCGGAACGATCTTTACCGTGAACAGCATCTGGGAGTGGGCGACCCCGCAGTACTCCATGCAGAAGCCCTGGTAACTCCCCGTCTCCAGCGTGTGGGTCTTGATGGTGTTCGTCTGCCCGGGGACGGCGTCCTGCTTCAGGCCGAGGTCGGGCACGCCGAAGCTGTGGATCACGTCCTGGGAGGTGATCCTGAAGTAGACGTCGGTGTCCGCCGGGACCACGATGGTCGCGCCGGAGGCGGTCACGTTCTCGCGGGGGTACGCGAAGTTCCAGCCCCACTGGTAGGCCTGGACGTCGACGACGACGTCGTCGCTTCCCGGCCCCGCCATGTCGGGGGTGTGGGTGACGTTCGGGTTCGCGAGCACGCCGTAGGAGGCGACGCCGACGAACAGCAGGATGATCGCGGTGGCGATGGTCCAGGTGATCTCCAGCCGGCGGTTCTCCTTGGTCGGCTTCGCCTCGTCGCTCTTGCGGAACTTCCACACCGCGTACACCAGCGCGGCCTCGGTCACGAGCGTGACGGGGACCGCGATGTACAGGAGGTTGGTGTTGAGTTCGGTGATGAGCTGTTCCGTGGTCGTACTCTGGGCCGCCACGGGGGTGGCCAGGAGCGCCAGAACGACGACCGAGAGCAGCGAAACGAGCCCCAGACGCGTGCGCTTCATGCTGGTTGAGGGTTTGGAGGACCCGCCTAAATACCTACTGACTCCGCTCCGCGGTCGACCCCGTACCGGGGTTTCGGCCAGCGGCGTTCCCGCGAGGTCGGGAAAAGCGGGGGGCCTAAGTATCGCCACGTCTAACCCGTGGACGATCAACTGTGGCGTCCGACTCACGTTTCCCCGGCCTGCTGGCGGCGACGGCGATGGGTGTCTACCTCCTGCTCGTCGTCGGTGCGACCGTCGCGCTGACCGACGCCACCACCGCCTGCGCGTCGTTCCCGGCCTGCGGGGGCGGCTGGACGCTGCCCGCCTCGACCGACGGCTGGGTCGCCCTGGGCCACCGACTCGCCGCGGTCGGCGTCGGTCTGCTCGGGGTCGCCACCGCGGTCACGGCGGTCCAGGAGCACGTCTCCCGGCGCGTGCTCGGCGCGCTGGCCGTCGCGGGCGTCCTCTACCCGGCGCAGGCGGTCGTCGGCGCCATCGTCGCCTCGAGCGGGAGCGGCCCGGTGCTCTCGGCGGTGCACCTCGCGCTCGGCATGACCATCTTCGGCGCGCTCGTCCTCGCGCTCGCGTGGGAACTGGAACTGCGCACGGGCGACCCCGACGAGGAGCCGGTGGGATACCCCGAGCGCGACCTCCCCCTGGCCGAGGACCGCGAGCCGTCGATCCCGACCGACCCGTGGGCGCGCCGGAAGGCGACCCTGCGCGCGTACGTCACGCTCACCAAGCCGCGGCTGATGTGGCTGCTCTGCCTGGTCGCCGCGGCGGCGATGGCGCTGGCGGGCGGCCCCGGCCTCACGCCGCGGACCGTCGTGCTGACGCTGGCCGGCGGCGTCCTCTCGATCGGCGCCTCGGGCACGTTCAACCACGTCCTCGAGCGGGACATCGACCGGCGGATGGAGCGCACGAGCGACCGCCCGCTCGCGGTCGACCTGGTCCCCGTCCGCAACGCCGTCGCCTTCGGGCTGACCCTGGCGGCGGCGTCGCTGGCGGCGTTCGCCGCGGTCAACTGGCTGGCGGCGGTGCTCGGCCTCGCGGCCATCGCCTTCTACAGCGTCGTCTACACGCTGTTGCTGAAGCCGAACACGGTCCAGAACACGGTCATCGGCGGCGCGGCGGGCGCGCTGCCGGCCCTCATCGGCTGGGCCGCCGTGACCGGCTCGGTCGACTGGGGCGGCCTGCTGCTGGCGACGGTCATCTTCCTGTGGACGCCCGCGCACTTCTACAACCTCGCGCTCGCGTACAAGGACGACTACGAGCGCGGCGGCTTCCCGATGATGCCGGTCGTCCGCGGCGAGACCGAGACACGCAAACACGTCCTCTACTACCTCGGCGCGACCTTCATCGCGGCGGGGGCGCTCGCGACGGCGCCGGGGCTCGGCGGGGCCTACCTGCTGGCGGCGGTCGGCCTGGGCGTGGTCTTCCTCTGGGCGGTCGTCCGCCTGCACTACGAGCAGACCGAGTCCGCCGCCTTCCGGGCGTTCCACGCCTCGAACGCCTACCTCGGCGCGCTGCTGCTGGCGGTCGTCGTCGACGCGCTGGCGGTCTGACCATCCCATGAGTACCCGTTCGCTCGTCTCGCGGCTGGACCTCGCCCGACTCCGCCCCGACCGGCGGACGCTGCTGGTGGCCGCGCTGGTGATCAACACCGAGTTGCTGCTGACGTTCCTCTACGTGGCCGCCACGGACGTGATCGTCCTCTCGCCGCGCTACCTGCTGTACCCCTGGCTCTGGATCGACGTCGCCCTCCTGGCAGTCTGGAAGACGGGACGGCCCGCCGCGGACGCGGCCGGTCGGCGCCGGGGCGCCGCCGTTGCGGCCGTTTACGGGCTCGTCCTGGCGGTCGCGGGGGGACTCGTCGGTCTCCAGCCCGGGCTGCTCGACGCGCTGCTGGGCTCCGGGACCCTCCAGGCCAGCGCGAACGGGGCGACGTTCGCCGGGCTGGTCCTCAGGTGGCGGCTCCCGCCGGGGATGGGCCCGGCGCTGCTCTACCAGGGGCCGGTCGTCCACCTCGTGCTCCAGCCGTACGAGGTCGTCGGCTACGCCGCGCTGGCCTACCTGTTCTACGTGGGCGTCGCCGAGGCCGCGGGGTCGGCGTTGTCCGGCGTGCTCGGACTGTTCTCCTGCGTGAGCTGCGCGTGGCCGGTCCTGGGCGCCGTCGTGACGACGCTGTTCGGCGGCGGGTCGGCGCTGGCGATGGCCGCGACGGCCTGGCCGCTGGACCTCTCGGCGCTCGTGTTCGTCAGCGCCGTGGGGCTGCTGTACTGGCGGCCGACGTGGTAGGCTCGGCGGACGCGAGAGAGCCAGCGAGACGCCGCGAGCGGGCCGAACACGTCGAGCGTGAAGTTATTCAGTCCGCGGACGAAGGTTCAGGCATGACGAGCGTCGAGATCGAGTACTGCGTCCCCTGCGGGTTCCTGAACCGCGCGGAAGACATCCAGCACCAGCTGCTGGCCCAGTTTGGCCACCAGCTGGATCGAGTCGCGCTCGTGACCGGCGACCACGGGGTCCTGCAGGTCCGCGTCGACGACGCGGTCGTCTACGACAAGACCGAGGACGCCTTCGACCTCGACGAGATCACGCGACGGGTGCGCGACGAGCTGTAGGCCGCGGTCCGGCCCGCACGAGGGTCGCGAGTTCGGAACCCTTACGCCCGGACCCGCGAAAGCTTCTCACATGCCAGCGGTACTGGTCGCCGAGGACGTCCACAAGGCGTACGGCGAAACGGTCGCCCTGGACGGCGTGTCGCTTTCTGTCGACGGGGGCGAAGTGTTCGGCCTCATCGGCCCGAACGGGGCGGGCAAGACGACGCTCATTCGCTCGCTCACCGGGACCACCGCGGTCGACGGCGAGATCCGCGTGTTCGGCGAGCCGCCGACCGCCGCCGATCCGGAGACGCTCAGCCTCCTGCCCCAGTCGTTCGGCCCGCCCGAGCGGCTGACCGCCAGGGAGCTGATCCGCTACTACGCCGGCCTCTACGACGACCCGCGCGACGCCGAGGGCGTGCTCGCGGACGTCGGCCTCGCGGACGACGCCGACACCTGGTACGAGAACCTCTCGGGCGGCCAGCAGCGCCGCGCCTGCGTCGGCACCGCGCTGGTCAACGACCCAGACCTGCTCTTCCTGGACGAGCCGACTACCGGGATCGACCCCGCGGGCCGGCGGGACCTCTGGGGGCTGGTCGAGGACCTCGCCGACGGCGGGACCACGGTCTTCCTCACGAGCCACTACATGGAAGAGGTCGAGCGCCTGGCCGACCGGGTCGGCCTGCTCTCGGACGGGCAGATCGTCGCCACCGGGTCGCCTGAGGAGCTGATCGCGGAGTACGGCGGCGAGAGCCGGCTGACGGTCCGGACCGACGGGGCGCCCGGGGCCCTCGAGGGGACCGACTTCACGGTCGTCGCCGGCGAGGAGGGGCTCGTCTTCGAGGGAATCGAGCCGACCGACATCGGCGAGGCCGTCGCCGCGCTGGAGGCCAACGGCGTCGCCTACGAGTCGCTCACCTGGGCCGAGCCGGGGCTGGAGGACGTCTACCTGCGGCTGACCGGCGAGGCCTTCGGCGAGGGTGCGGGCGGCGGGACCGGCACGGACGACGCGGCGCTCGCGGAGGAGGCCGCGGCGTCCCCCGACGTAGAGACGCCAGCCGCGGGGGGTGACCGATGAGCCGCGTCGGTCGCGTCCGCGCGGAGTTCAGCGCCGGCTGGCGGGCGTTCGTCCGCCGGCGGACGGCGGTGTTTTTCACCTTCTTCTTCCCGGTGATCATCGTCGCCATCTTCGGCGCGCTCGTTCAGACCCAGCCGACCGGCGGCGGGCTGTTCGCCGAGCCGCCGGCGTACTACGTCCCGGGCTACCTGGGCGTGGTGGTGCTGTTCACCCCGCTCTCCCGGATCGGCAGCGAGATCGCGCGCCACCGCGAGGACAACCGCTTCGAGAAGCTGGCGACCACCCCCGAGCGCCGCTGGGAGTGGGAACTGTCCCACACCCTGGTCAACGTCGTCGTCATCGGCATCGCGGCGCTGGGGCTGTTCGTCCTCACGCTCGCGCTGACGGGCGCGCGGGTGCCGCTCTCGCCGTGGCTCCTCCTGCTCGTCCCGTTCGTCGCCCTCGCGGTCGCGCTGTTCTGCGGACTCGGGTCGATCCTCGGGCGGATCGCCGACTCCCAGGACGGCGTCATCGCCGCGAGCAACGCCGTCGCGCTCCCCCTGCTGTTCCTCTCGGAGACGTTCGTCTCGCTGGACATGCTGCCGGGGTGGTTCCGCCCGCTGGTGAACCTCTCGCCGCTGACCTACTTCGCGCGCGGCGTCCGGGCGCTGGTGTTCGCGCCGGGACCTGGCCGAGCGGGCGCTTCCGCCGCCGCTGCGGGCGCGCCCGACGTCGGCGTTGCGCTGACGAACCTCGCGATCCTCGCCGTGCTGGCGACCGCGTTCTTCGTCGCCGGCGCGTACGCGATCCCGCGGACCGACTGAGGGCGGGACGAAGCGATCGCCCCCGCACCGAATTTAAATACCGAGCCGCCGGAGAGAGGGGTGAATGCGCGTCCGGGACCTGCCGCTCGAGGAGGAGCTACTCGCGCACTTCGAGCGCGAGGGCATCGAGGAGCTCTACCCGCCCCAGGCCGCCGCCGTCGAGGCCGGCATCTGCGAGGGCGAGCGCCTCGTCGCGGCCATCCCGACGGCCTCGGGCAAGACCTTCGTCGCCGAACTGGCGATGCTGACCGCCGAGGGCCCGGCGCTGTACATCGTGCCGCTTCGCGCGCTCGCGCGGGAGAAGTACGAGACCTTCTCGGCGCTGCCGGGCGTCAGCGCCGCCATCTCGACCGGCGACTACGACGCCACCTCGGAAGAACTGGCCGGCAACGACGTGATCGTCGCGACCAGCGAGAAGGTCGACGCCGCGATCCGCAACGGCGCCGACTGGGTGGCCGACCTGGCCTGCGTCGTCGTCGACGAGGTCCACCTGCTCGGCGCCGAGGGCCGGGGCCCGACCCTGGAGGTGACGCTGGCGAACCTCGACCGACGCATCCCCGGCGTCCAGATCGTCGCCCTCTCGGCGACCGTCGACAACCCCGACGAGATCGCCGCCTGGCTCGAGGCCGACCTGATCGAGTCGACCTGGCGCCCGATCGACCTGCGGACCGGCGTCCACAGCGAGGGACGGGTGCGGTTCGACGACGGGACGGACCTGGACCTCAGCGGCGGGGGAGACGTCGAGGGCGACGTCAACGCTGACGCCGGGGACGACGGTGAGCCCGCCACACCACCGCCCACGAGCGCGGACGCGGAGACCGAGGCGACGGTCGACCTGGTCCGGGACGCCGTCGACGGGGGCGGGCAGTGTCTGGCGTTCGTCCGCTCACGGACCGAGGCCCAGCGCCTGGCCGAGCGGCTGGCCCGCGGGGAGTTCGAGGGCGCCCCGGCGGTGGCCGACGACATCGCGGGCCTGGACGACACCGACACCGGGCGGGCGCTCACCGACTGCGTCCGCGCGGGCGTCGCCTTCCACCACGCGGGGCTGACCAACGGTCACCGGGCCGCCGTCGAGACGGCCTTCCGGAACCGCCGACTGCGGGTCATCTGCGCGACGCCGACGCTCGCGGCGGGGGTCAACGTCCCGGCCCGCCGGGTGGTCGTCCGCGACCAGCAGCGCTACACCGGGTCGGGCACCGAGTGGCTCCCCGTGCTGGAGGTCCACCAGATGTGCGGGCGGGCGGGCCGGCCCCACCTCGACCCCTACGGCGAGGCCGTCCTCGTCGCCGGCGACGCGGACCCCGACGAACTCTGGGAGCGCTACGTCGAGGCCGACCCCGAGGCCGTCGAGTCGAAACTGGCCGACCCGCGCGCGCTGCGGACCCACGTCCTCTCGATCGTGGCCTCGGGATTCGCCGACCGCCGCTCGGGCGTGCTCGACATCCTCGACGCGACCTTCTACGCCCACCAGGCGCCCGAGTCGGACCTCGGCCCGGTCGTCGACGAGGTGATCCAGGACCTCGAGTCGATGGGGATGATCGAGGTCGACGGCGGGGCGGAACCCCCGGACTCGTCGACCGCTGGAGGCGACCCCGCGCTGTCGGCGACGGCGATCGGCGAGACCGTCTCGACGCAGTACGTCACGCCCGACACGGGGGCGCGGATCGTCGCGGGGATCCGGGCCGCCGCGGACATGGAGCCGACCGAGCTGACGGCCCTGGAGATCGTCTGCGACACGCCGGACATGCAGGACACCTACCTCGGCAACCGCGAGCGGGCCGACATGTACCAGTTCGCGCGCCGCCACGCCGGCGAGTTCACGACCGCGATGGGCGAGGCCGAGGACTTCGAGGGGTGGCTGGAGTCGGTCAAGACCGCGCGGATCCTCGGGCAGTGGGCCGACGGCGTCGACGCCGCTGACATCGTCGAGCAGTTCCGCGTCGGTCCGGGCGACCTGGAGTCGCGCATCGAACGCGCCGAGTGGCTCCTCGGCGCCGCCGACGCCCTCGCGAGCACCCTGGGCGCGGACGTCCCCGCGTTCCGAGAGGTTCGCGAGCGACTCTGAGGTAGATCGCCTCGCGTGCCGTGCGACGGCGCCGCTCGCCCATCCGTGGCCTGTCGCGTGACCTGACGTGTCACTACTGTTTTATTATCTCGTCCGGCGTCGGTTAGGACGAGGTTATTACAATGGCTACATCAGCAAACACCTTCAGCAGCCGTATCGGGGGCGTGACGGTCAACGGTCGGGCCCACAGCCTGAGCGCCTGGTTCGTCCTCTCGCTCCGACTCATGATGGGGTGGGCGTTCGCCTACTCCGGGTTCACCAAGCTCACGGGTCCCGAGGCGTTCTCGTCTGCGGGCTACCTGGTCAACGTCGCCGCGACCAACGGGAACCCCCTGGCGGGCGCGTTCGCCTGGATGGGCGCGACGCCGTGGTTCGTCGCCTTCGCCGACGTCGCCGTCCCGTGGGGCGAGCTGTTCATCGGCCTCGGGCTCCTCGTCGGGCTGCTGACCCGCCTGGCGGCGTTCTTCGGGGCGCTCATGATGCTCATGTTCTACTTCGGGAACTGGGACATCACCCACGGCGTGATCAACGGCGACTTCGCCTACATGCTGGTGTTCCTGGCCGTGGCCGCCTTCGGTGCCGGCCGCATCCTCGGGCTCGACCAGTACGTCGAGCGCTACGCGGTCGACGGGCGGGCGCTCATCGAGAAGTACCCCGTGCTGGAGTACGTCCTCGGCTGAGTACCCGGTTCTCGCCTTCTGCTTCCAATTCTCGCCTTCTGCTTCCAATTCTCGCCTTCGACTTCCGTTCTCGCCTCCGACGTCCGATTGCCGCCGTTATTCCCCGGGCGCGTGGCGCTGGATCAGGCTCGTCAACTCCCCTTTCTCCTTGTACCCCATCAGGCGCTCGACCGGCTCGCCGTCCCGGAACAGGAGCATGGTCGGCAGCCCCTGGACGCCGTACTGCTGGGCGAGACCCTGGTGGACGTCGCTGTCGACTTTCGCCACCGCGGCGGGCGTCTCGGCGGCGACCTCCTCGACGACGGGCTCGAGCATCTGACACGGCCCGCACCAGTCGGCGTAGAAGTCGACGAACACCAGCTCGTGCGACGAGAGGAGCTCCTCGAAGTGGCCCTGGCCCTCGACGTGGATCGGTTCGCCGGGCGCCGACGCCTCGGCGTCGTCCTCGGCGTCCCCGAGGGCGTCTTCGAGCGACTGGCCCTCCTCGAGCAGTTCTTCGAGCCGTTCGCGCTTGCGCTGCCGGATCGCTTCGAGTTCGTCGGTCGCGTCCTCGGCGTCGCTCATGTCCGGACACGAGGAACGACGGGAACTTAATTCCCCCGCGGCTCGAGCACCGGATCGGGTCGAGACCTCCAGCGTCTCCGGAGTTCGCGGCGGCTCCCGCCCTACTCGCCCCGGACGGTCGCGGCGGCCGCCCGGATGGTCTCGTACTCCTCGTCGCCGTAGCCGATCACGCGCACGTCCGAGAGCGACCCAGGCTCGAAGGCGTCGATCTCGGCGGCGATGAGCCGGGCGCCCTCAGCCAGGTCGAAGCCAGCGACGCCACAGCCCAGCGCCGGGAGGACGAGCGACTCGCAGCCGAGGTCGTCGGCGGCCGCCAGCGCGTTCCGGGTGGCCGTCCGGATGCTCTCGGCGGTCGCGCGCCCGCCCCGGGGCATCGCCGCGGCGTGGATCACGTAGTCGGCGTCGAGGCCGAAGGCGTCCGTGACCGCGACCCCGCCGAGGTCGACCGGGCCCTGCGAGACGGAGGCGTCGTTCAGTTCGTCGCCAGCGGCGGCCCGGAGGGCGCCGGCGACCCCCGATCCCATCCGCAGACCGGTGTTGGCGGCGTTCACCAGCGCGTCCGCCTCCTGCGCGGCGATGTCGCCCTCGACGACGGTGAACTCCATGTGCGATCGGTGGGTCCGTGCCGGGAAAAAGGTCAGTGGGAGTGAGGGTCGTTATTGTCACCGCCTCAGCCCGTCGCAGCCACCCTCTCACCCCGTCGCCGTCATCGCGTCAGAGGCCCCGGCGCCACCGATAGAGCGCGAGCAGCGCGACCAGGGGCGCCGAGAAGACGAGCACGTAGGGCGCGACGTACGCCAGCCCCACGACCAGCGCGCGCAGGACCGTGGCGACCCCGGAGACCGACTCGAGGAACGCCGCGAGGACGCCCGTGTCGTACCAGCGCTCGGGCCCGGGGGCGGGCTCGGGCTCGGGCTGGTCCTCCCGGAGTTCGACGGTGATGGTCGCGTAGTCGACGCGGTCCTCCAGCGCGCGCTTGCGCGCCTCCAGGCGCTCGATCTCGCCCTGGACCTCGGTCAGCTTCCCGTCGATTCGCAGGATGGCCTCCGTGTCGTTGGCCCGGTCGTAGAGGGCGCGCAGGCGGGCGCGCTGGGCCCGGAGGTTCGACAGTCGAGCCTCGATGTCGACGAGCTGGTCGGTCACGACCGTCGAACTGGTCGAGGACGAGACGACCGCCCCGCGTCGCTTGGCCGCCTCGAAGACCGTCGAGAAGTCCTCGCTGGGCACCCGGAGGACGAGGTGGCCCGTGGTCCAGGTCGCGTTGGCGCGGCTGTGGGTCTGCTCGCCGGAGTCGCTGACGTAGCCGCCGTGGCTCTCCGCGAGCGTCGAGAGCTTCGACCGCGCGGCGTCGTAGTCCTCGACCCGGAGCGTCATCTCGCCGGTCCTGATCCGGGCCTCGACGACCATCTCGCCCGACCCACCCCCGTCGCTCGACCCGCCACCGGCGTCGTTGGTGGGAGCCCCGGTCGCCTTGTCCGGGGCGCCACCGCCGCCCCCGGCGCTCGGTGCCCCGGAACCGCCGCTGGAGACGGGGGCGCTCCCGCTCCCGCCACAGCCCGCGAGGACGACCAGGAGTGCGATTCCGACGACGGCCAGGGTGCGTGTGCGCATGGGAGGTCGTAGCACCCCAGTGAGGTTATAAACTCAGATGACACAAGGGCGCGTTTGAGTCACGGCGGGCGCGACGCGGTCTGGCGCCCGTCCGGACGAACGCCTCCCTCGATGGCCGGTGGACCGAAGTGGCGAGCGCGTCGACGACGGGTATGGGACGCCGGGACCTCCTCTCGATGGCGTGGCGAGACGCCCTGTTCGCCCACTGGCCGGTCGATCCCGCGGTGGTCGCCGAGAAACTGCCGGATCGCGTCGAGGTAGCCACCCACGGCGGCGACGCCTGGCTCGGCGTCGTCGCGTTCGTCATGGCGGACATCCGCCCGCGGGGGGCACCGCTGGGGCTGACCTTCGGCGAACTCAACCTCCGGACGTACGTGCGCGACGGGGCGGGCGAGCGCGGCGTCTACTTCTTCAACCTCGACGCGACCGACCCCGTCGGCGTCTACGTGGCGCGCTGGCTGTTCAGGCTCCCGTACTTCCGGGCGGCCATGGAGCTCGACCGCCGTCCCGTCGGCGGCTCCCTGCCCGGCAACGAGGTGACGTTCGTCAGCCACCGCATCCACCCCGGGGTCCCGGCGGCGCACGTCGACGCGACCTACCGCCCGACGGGGGAGGTCTTCGAGGCCGACCCGGGGAGCCTGGCCCGGTTCCTCACGGAGAACTACTTCTTCCTCACGGAGGGACGTGGGCGGCTCTTCCGCGGCGACGTCGACCACGACCCGTGGCCGCTCCAGGAGGCCGAGGCCGAGTTCCGGACCAACACGCTGTTCGAAGCCGACGGCTTCGACCGGCCCGAGGGCGAGCCGCTGTGTCACTACTCGACGGGGATCGACGTGACCGCGACGCGGCTCTATCGGGTCGGGTGAGGGCGGGGACGAAAACGAGGGCGAGCAGGGAGGGGCGGAAACGGGGACGACCGAACCGGAGCGCTACAGGTAGCCTTCCTCGACGAGGCGGTCGACGCCCTCGCGGAGGCGTTCCTCGCTGGCGGCGTAGGAGATGCGGGCGTAGCCGGGCGAGCCGAACGCCGACCCGGGCACGGTGGCGACGTGGGCGTCCTCGATGGCGCCCTCGCACCAGGCCTGGTCGTCGTCGTCGACGGGCAGCATCATGTAGAACGCACCGTCCGGGACGGCCACGTCCACGTCGTGCTCCGCCAGCAGGTCGACGACGATGTCGCGCCGTCGCTCGAAGGCCTCCACCATCTCGTCCACCGCGGTCGCCGTGTTCTCCAGGGCCTCCACGCCCGCGTGTTGGACGAAGTTGACCGCGCAGGAGACCGAGTGGCTGTGGAGTTTGCCGGCCTGCTGGACCAGCGACTCGGGCGCGCAGAGGTAGCCCAGCCGCCAGCCCGTCATCGAGTAGGCCTTGGACATGCCGTTGATCGTGATCGTCCGGTCTTCCATCCCGTCGAGGGAGGCCAGGCTGGTCGGCTCGACGCCGTAGGTGATCTGCTCGTAGATCTCGTCGGAGATGACGGTGATGTCGTGCTCGATCGCGAGGTCGCGCACGCCCTCCAGCGCCGCGTCGGAGAAGACCGCGCCGGTCGGGTTCGACGGGGAGTTGACCACCAGCAGTTCGGTGTCGTCCGAGACCGCCGCGGCGAGGTCCTCGAGGGCGGGTTCGAGCTGGAAGTCGTGGGGCGCCAGGTCGACCCGCGTGAGGCTCCCGCCGGCGAGTTTCACCATCGCCTCGTAGGAGACCCACGCCGGATCCAGGAGGGCGACCTCGTCGCCGTCGTCGACGAGCGCCTGGATCGTCTCGTAGAGCGCCTGCTTGGCGCCGGGGGTGACGATGACGTTGTCGGCGGTGCAGGCGACGCCGTCGGCCTCGAGTTTCTGGACGATGGCCTCCTTCAGTTCGGGGATGCCGTTCGAGGGCGTGTAGCCGGTGTGGCCGGCCTCCATGGCCTCCCGGGCCGCGGTAACGACGTTCTCGGGGGTCGGGAAGTCGGGCTCGCCGACCGAGAGGTCGACGACGTCGGCCCCGCCGGCCTCGAGTTCGCTGGCGAGGTTGCTGATCGCGAGCGTGGCGCTCGGCTCTACGCGTTCTACCCGGTCGGCGAAGTCGAGGTCTGTCATGGGAGTTCCTCCGCGAGATCGATCGCGGCGTCGACGGCGTCGGTTCCTTTCTCGATGCGTTCGCGCGCCTCGGCGCCGGACATCCCCGGGCCGGAGACCCCGAAGGTCACGGGCTTGTCCCGGTCGAGGCTGACGTCGGTCAGCGCCTGGGCGGTGGCGTGGCCGATCACCTCGTCGTGTTTCGTGTCGCCGGTGACGATCGCGCCGACGACGGCGACGGCGTCGACGTCGTCGCGGCGTGCCAGTCGGTCGGCCGCGAGCGGGGAGTCGTAGGCGCCGGGGATCCGGACCGTCTCCGCCACGTCGGCGTCGCGCTCGTCGGCGGCCTCGCGGGCTGCCTCCTCCATCGGTTCGGTCACTGACGCGTTGAACCGCGCCACGACCAGTCCGAGCGATACCATACTCTCGGGGTGTCACGGCGGGACAAAAGGTCTACCGTTCTGGCGTGTCGGCGTCGGCCCGCCGGCGCGTCGACGCGGGCGCCCCCGTGGCGCCGTCGGGCGCTTCGGACCGACATTCCGGCCGACACGGCCGCCGGGCGCTCCAGGCGGTCCACAAACACAAGAATTGTAACCGCGGCCGGGATACGGAGGGCCATGGCACAGGAGGGCGGCGCTGACGCGGGCCCGGACCGGCGCGGCGACGCCGCCGGTCGCGACCCCGCGACGCCGTCCACGGACAGTTCGACGCCGCCTACGGACAGTTCGACGCCGCCCGGGGACAGTTCGACGCTCCCGGCGCTGCTGCTCGTCACGGCGGCGGCGCTCGTCGTCCGGCTGGTCGCCCTCGGCGGGCGGATCTTCCACTGGGACGAGGGCCGGGTCGGCTACTGGATCCTCCGCTACCACGAGACCGGCCAGTTCTTCTACCGACCGATCATCCACGGGCCGTTCCTCCCCATCGTCGACGGGTTCCTCTTCGGCGTCCTGCCGGCGACGGACTTCACCGCCCGGCTCCCGGTCGCCGTCGTCGGCGGCCTCCTCCCGCTGTTCGCCTGGCTGGTCCGCGACCGACTGAACCGCACGGAGGTGCTCTCGCTGGCCCTGCTGCTGGCGTTCAACCCCCTGCTCGTCTACTACTCGCGGTTCATGCGCAGCGACGTCCTCGTCGGCGCCTTCTCGCTGTTCGCGCTGGGGTTCGTCGTCCGCGCGGTCGACGCGCGCCGGCCGGGCTACCTCGTGGCCGCCGGCGCGAGCTTCGCGCTCGGCGCGACCGCCAAGGAGAACGCCATCGTCTACCTGGTCTGCTTCCTCGGCGCGGGCTTCCTGCTGCTGGACCACCGGGTCGCCGGCGCGGTCTGGAACGGGCGCGCGCTCCCGGACGTGCTGGTCGGGGGCGTCCACGACACCGTCGACCGGCTCGGGCGCTGGGTCGACGAGGCGAGCGCGCCGCGGGCGCGACTGGCCGCGCTGGTGCTCTCGCCGCTGGGGGCCGTCGTGGCGTTCCTCGCGGTCGTCGTGTTCTTCTACGCACCCCGACCGGCGTTCTGGGTGATGTTCGGGGCACCGGGGACCGCCCCCGAGGTCCTCGGGCGGGCGACCCTCGGCGCGTGGGGCCGGCT
This sequence comes from Haloferacaceae archaeon, assembly GCA_042216345.1. Classification (GTDB taxonomy): domain Archaea; phylum Halobacteriota; class Halobacteria; order Halobacteriales; family Haloferacaceae; genus JBDGUA01. The sequence continues at coordinate 14,557 of JBDGUA010000026.1, read as the reverse complement.
CTACGACATGTGGGCCACCGGCGGCCACACGGGCCACGACTACCTGCCGTACCTCCACAACCTGCTGGAGACGCTGGCCTACGGCGCGCCCGCGCTGGTGACGCTGGTCCCCCTGGGGCTGGCCCTGGACGGCTACGGCCGGGAGCGGTTCCGCGACCTCGTCGCGTTCGCTGCCTACGTCGGGGGGGTCAGCCTCCTGGGCTACCCCATCGCGACGGACATCCAGGCGCCGTGGATGGGCGTCCACGTGGTCCTCCCGCTGTCGATCCCGGCCGCGGTCGGGCTGGCGTTCCTCCTGCGGGAGGCGCGGTCGACGGTCGACGCCGGCGACCTGGTCGGCGCGGCCCTCGCGCTGCTGCTGCTGACCAGCGTGGTCGGCAGCGTCGCCTACCTCAACGTCGACTACTTCAACTCCGCCGCCGAGGAGGACAAGCAGATCATCCAGTGGGCCCAGCCCCACAACGACCTCAGGGAGAGCCTGGACGAGGTCCGACTGATCGCCCGGCACCACGAGGGGACCGACGTGCTGTTCTACGGCACCAAGAGCGCCGGCGACACCACGCTCCTGTACGTCGAGAACGAGAGCAGCGTCCGCCAGCCGCCCCCCGGCGGGCCGGCGTGGCACAGCCGGCTGCCGCTCCCGTGGTATCTCGAACGCTACGGCGCGACCGTCAACAGCACGCCGCCCGACGCCGACCCCGCTTCGGTCGCCGCCGACGCGCCGCCGGTCGTGATCGCCCACTCCTGGGACGCCGACGAGATCGGCCCGCACCTCGAGGGGTACACGGCCCACCGCCACGGGTTCAAGCTCTGGGGCGAGACCATCGTCGTCTACGTCGACGACAGCGCGCTCGAACGCGCCCGGGCGGCCGAAGACGACGGGACGTAGCCGGCCGAATACCGACGCCACCGGACCCCGGTCGGATACACGTTCGTGCCCACATTCCGATCCCTTGTGGTAACGCTTATGCAGGAACCTCCACAAGGGACGCCCGTGACGGTGACCGTACCCGGACCCACAATCGGCGTCGTCGGCGGCGGCCAGCTCGGGCGGATGCTCGCGGAGGCCGCGGCGCCGCTCGGCGTCGACGTCGTCGCGCTCGACCCGACGCCGGCGTGCCCCGCCTCGGTCGCGGCCGACCAGATCGAGGGCGCGTTCGACGACCCCGACGCGGTTCGCGCGCTGGCCGAGCGGGCCGACGTGCTGACCTACGAGATCGAACTGGCCGACCCCGACCTCCTGGAGTCGGTCGGCGAGGAGTTCGACGTGCCAGTTCACCCGGACCCGGACACCCTCCGGACGATCCAGGACAAGTTCGTCCAGAACGAGGCCCTCGCCGCGGCGGGCGTCCCGATCGCGGACTACCGCCGGGTCGACTCGCCCGGCGACCTCGCCGACGCCGCCGCGGACCACGACGGCGTGATGCTCAAGGCCCGCACCGGCGGCTACGACGGGCGGGGGAACGTCCCGGTCGCCCCCGGCGACGACCCGGAAGCCGCGCTGGCCGAGGTGACCGGCGACGTCGACGACTACCAGGGGACGGGCCTGGCCGAACGCCTGGTCCCGTTCGACCGCGAACTCTCGGTGATCGGCGTGAAGGGCGCCGGCGAGGTCCGGACCTTCACGGTCGGCGAGAACGTCCACGAGGACGAGATCCTGCGCGAGACGGTCGTTCCCGCTCGCGCGAGCGACGCGGTGCGCGAGCGCGCCGAGGAAGTCGCCCGCGACGTGCTCGAGATGCTCGACGGGCGCGGCACCTACGGGATCGAACTCTTCCAGCGCGGCGAGGAGATCCTCGTCAACGAGATCGCCCCCCGGCCGCACAACTCCGGCCACTGGACCATCGAGGGGGCGGTGACCTCGCAGTTCGAACAGCACGCCCGCGCGGTGCTGGGCTGGCCGCTGGGCGCGACCGACCGGCGCTGCCCGACGGTGATGACCAACCTGCTGGGCGACGTCGAGCGCCCCCAGCCCGCCCAACTCCGGGGCGTCGACGACGTGCTGGCCGCGCCCGGGGCCGCGCTCCACTGGTACGGCAAGCACGAGGCCCGGCCGCTGCGGAAGATGGGCCACGTCACGGTCGTCCCCGCAGCGGGGGGGACGGGGGGCGACCCGACCGAGGTGGGCGTCGAGGAACTGCTCTCGTACGCGCGCGAGTTGCGCGAGGGCGTCACGTTCGCGGAGACGAGCGAGTGAGAGTGCACCCATGACCGACGCAATTCAGGACCTGATCGACCGACTCGAGGCAGAGGCAGCACAGCAGCGCGACCCCGCCGAGACCCCCGACGTGGGGATCATCATGGGGTCGGACTCCGACCTGGACACGATGGCGGGCGCGTTCGAGGCCCTCGAAGAGCTCGGCTTCGCCGAGCAGACCGACTTCGAGGACGCGCCGGACGCGCGGTTCACCTTCGAGAGCTACGTCGTCTCGGCCCACCGCACGCCCGAACTCATGTACGCCTACGGCGAAACCGCGGGCGAGCGCGGCCTGGACGTGATCGTCGCCGGCGCGGGCGGGAAGTCGGCGGACCTGCCGAACATGACCGCCTCCATCGCCTACCCGGTCCCCGTGATCGGCGTCCCGGTCCAGGAGAAGTCCGTCGACTCCGTGATCGGCATGCCCACGGGCGCGCCCATCGTCGCCGTCGACGCCGGCAAGTCGTTCAACGCCGGGCTCTCGGCGGTCCAGATCCTCGCGCGCGAGCACGAGGACCTGGCCGACCGACTCGAAGCCTACCACGAGGGGCTCCAGGCCGGCGTCGGCGAGGTCTCCCGGGACCTCCACGACCTCGGCATCGACGGCTTCCGCGAGAAGTACGGCGAGGACTGACGGGCGGCCCGGCGTGGAGCGTCCACCACCAGCCTGTTCATTCAAGTAGTATCGTGCCAATCAGTACCGCATGGCACGATGCCCGTTCTGTGATACCCAGATCGACCCGGCCGAGATCGACACCGTCTCCGTCGACGAGTTCGTCGACGCGTGGACCTGTCCCGAGTGCGACGCCATCCTCGGGATGGGCGAGATCAGTGGGACCGAAGAGTTCCACTGAGGGATCTGCGCCGCGGCGCGCGGAACCGCCGCGGCGCTGAATCGCGCCCTGGCGCGCGGTACCGCCGCGGCGCTGAATCGCGCCCTGACGCCCGGAACCGCTGCAGCGCTGAATTACGCCCTGGCGCGCGGTACCGCCGCGGCGCTGAATTGAGCCCTGGCGCACGGTGTCGCGGCGACACTCGCCGACGGCTCCGACCGCCCGGCGTCGCCCGCGACCGAGAGCCTGAAGAGCCTGCGGGGCCGGTAGCGCAACACATGCCATACTGTTCGCTCTGCGAGCGCGAGTCGGCGGTCGCCTCGGGCTGTCGCGAGCGTCGGCTCGTCTACGGCGTCGACGATCCCGACGAACTCGACGACGTCGACCCCGACGAGCTGGTCGAGCCGTACCGCTACGGCGAGGAGCCGCGCTTCGAGGGCACCGAGGCGCGGGGCACCTGCCCCGAGTGCGACGTGGCCGTCGGGGAGTACCACCACCCGTTCTGCCGGATCGAGCGCTGCCCGGAGTGCGGCGAGCAGTTGCAGTTCTGCGACTGCGAGCCCCGCGTGCTGACCCGCGGTGGAGCGTAGCCCCGGACCGGCGACCGACCACGGCCGGAACCGACCGCCGGGAGCGCCCCGTAGCGGGACCGCCGCGACCACCCGGGCCGCCGCCGGGGTCGAGGCGGGGGCGCGCGGGTCGAGCCACCAAAATCAACGCTTATAGGGGAGCACTCCAAACCGCCAAACGTTACAGAGATCTCTATGAATCCGTGGATAGCAGTCGGGGCGCTCGGGGTGGTCGCCGTCGGTATCCCGCTGGGGATGATGGCGGTGTCGGCCATCCTTCGACCGAGCGTACCCGAACAGGGTAAAAGCGCCACCTACGAGAGCGGTGAGATTCCGACGGGTACGACGACGGGTATCCAGTTCAACATCCAGTACTACATGGTTGCACTGCTGTTCGTCGTCTTCGACATCGAGACCGTCCTGATCTTCCCGTGGACGGTCATCTACAAGCACGCGCTCGAGAACGGCGTGGGGCTGTACAGCTCCCTCGCCCCGATGCTGGTGTTCATCGGAGTCCTCGTCGTGGGTCTCGTCTGGGCGTGGCGCCAGGGCGCCGTCCAGTGGGTCAAGAGCCCGCTGGCCAGCGGCCGCAAGACGGAGAGACAATCATGAGTAGCCAAGATCGGTTCGAAGCGGATCCGGCGGAGGTACAGACCGCGACGCGCGAGGCCCGGCTGACGGGCCAGGACAACCGGTTCAACTCGAAGCTTCGCGAGGCGTTCGGCTCCTCGCCGTTCATCCTCACGAAGTTCGACAAGTTCATGAACTGGGTCCGGGGCTCGTCGATGTTCATGCTGCAGTTCGGGATCGCCTGCTGCAGCATCGAGATGATGCACACCTACGCGGTCAAGCACGACCTCGACCGCTTCGGTGCGGGCGTGCCCCGCGCCTCCCCGCGGCAGGCGGACGTGATCATCGTCCCCGGGACGATCGTCTCGAAGTTCGCCCCGCGCATGAAGCGCGTCTACGACCAGATGCCCGAGCCGAAGTTCGTCATCGGCATGGGCTCGTGTACGATCTCGGGCGGCCCCTTCCAGGAGGGGTACAACGTCGTCAAGGGCGCCGAGGAGGTCATCCCGGTCGACATCCACGTCCCGGGCTGTCCGCCCCGGCCGGAGGCGCTGATCTACGGCGTCGCGAAGCTCCAGGAGCGGGTCGCCAACGGCGAGTCCTCGCCGGTGACGGTCAAGCCCTACGAGCTCGAGCAGTTCAGCGACCTCGACCAGGACGAAGTGGTCGAGAAGCTGACCGACCAGATCGACGAGGACGACCTCGTGATGCGCTACAACTGGGCTGATTCGCCATGAGTTTGGAGGAGCCCTCCACGCCCGCGGTGGCCGAGCAGTCCGCCGACGACCTCGCCGAACTGCTCGGCGAGAACGTCATCGGGCGCGAGGAGCACCTGAACGCCCCGGGCTACGTGATCCGCCCGGACGCGGTGCAGGACACCCTCTCGACGCTGAAGGAGGAGGCCGGCTTCGACCACCTCTCCTGCGTCACGGCCCAGGAGTACGAGGACCGCTACGAGTCCATCTACCACCTGAAGAAGTACGCCGACCCGACCCAGGAGGTCAGCGTCGTCGTCCCGACGAGTTCGACGAACCCCGTCAGCGAGTCCGCCGAACCGGTCTTCCGGACCGCCGACTGGCACGAGCGGGAGGCCTACGACCTCGTCGGCATCGAGTACGACGACCACCCGGACCTGCGTCGCATCCTGCTGCCGGAGACCTGGCAGGGCCACCCGCTGGGCCTGGACTACGACCAGAACCGCCCGCAGGTCGTCCCCCTGCGCGAGCACGCGAACCCGCTGCAGGAGGACCAGCGCGCCGAGGACGACGCGGACACGATGTTCCTCAACATCGGACCGCACCACCCGGCGACCCACGGCGTGCTCCACCTGAAGACGACCCTCGACGGCGAGCAGGTCGCCGACGTCGAGTCCGACATCGGCTACCTCCACCGCTGCGAGGAGCAGATGGCCCAGAACGGCACCTACCGCTACCAGATCATGCCCTACCCGGACCGGTGGGACTACATCTCGGCGGGGCTGCTCAACGAGTGGGCCTACGCCCGCGCGGCGGAGGACCTCGCGGACATCGACGTCCCCGAGTACGCCCAGATCGTCCGGACGATGGGCGCCGAACTCTGCCGCATCGCGGCGCACATGCTGGCGGTCGGCACCTTCGCGCTCGACGTCTACGGCGACTTCACCGCCATCTTCATGTACGCGATCCAGGAGCGCGAGACGGTCCAGAACATCCTCGAGGACCTGACCGGCCAGCGCCTGATGTTCAACTACTTCCGGCTCGGCGGGGTCGTCTGGGACCTCCCCGAACCCCGCGATGAGTTCTTCGAGTCCATCCGCGACTTCCTCGACGGGCTCCCGGAGCGCCTGGAGGAGTTCCACGACATGATCTCGGCCAACGAGATCCTCCAGCTCCGCACCGTCGACACCGGCGTGCTCCCGCCGGAGGTCGCGAAGAACTACGGCGCGACCGGCCCCGTCGCCCGCGGCTCGGGCGTCGACTACGACCTCCGCCGTGACGACCCCTACGGCTACTACGACGAGCTCGACTGGGACGTCATCACTGACGACGGCTGCGACAACTACGCGCGCCTGCTCGTCCGCCTGCGCGAGGTCGAGGAGTCGGCGAAGATCATCGAACAGTGCGCGGACCTGCTCGAGGACTGGCCCGAGGAGGAGCGCGAGATCCAAGCCAACGTCCCGCGGACGCTGCGCCCGGACGACGACACCGAGGTCTACCGCGCGGTCGAGGGCGCCAAGGGCGAACTCGGCATCTACATGCGCGCCGACGGCACCGAGAAGCCCGCCCGGTTCAAGATCCGCAGCCCCTGCTTCTCGAACCTGCAGACGCTGCCGGAGATGTCCCAGGGCGAGTACGTGCCTGACCTGATCGCGTCGCTCGGGAGCCTCGACATCGTGCTCGGGGAGGTCGATCGCTGATGGCCCAGGAGACGCTCCTGCCGGACCTGATCGCCAACGCCCTCGGTATCTCGGGGACGCTCGGCGACTTCGTCGCCGCGCTGATCGCGGCGTTCATCGTCGGCAACATCATGCTCGCGATGACCGGCGTCGCCGGCCCGTGGGCCAAGCGGAAGATCACCGCGGCGTTCACGGACCGCATCGCGGTCAACCGCGTCGGACCGTTCGGCCTGCTGATCATCGTGGCCGACGCCGTCCGCCTGCTCAGCAAGGAACTGATCGTCCCCGAGGGCGTCGACCGCCCGGCCTGGGACATCGCGCCGATCATCGTGCCGTTCTCGGCGCTGATGGGCTTCGCGGTGATCCCGATGGGCAACGGCATCCAGCTGGCCGACCCCGAGACGGGGCTGGTCTTCGCGTTCGCCATGGCCTCCATCGCCTCGATCGGCCTGGTCATGGCCGGCTACGCCTCGAACAACAAGTACTCGTTCCTCGGCGGCCTGCGCTCGGTGGCGCAGAACCTGGCCTACGAGATTCCGCTGGTCGTCACGGGCGCCTCCGTGGTGCTGTTCACCGGGACGCTCCAGATGAGCGGCATCGTCGCCGCCCAGCAGCAGGCGCTGTTCACGATCGGCGGGATCGCCATCCCGCAGTGGTACGCGTTCGTCAACCCCTTCGCGTTCATCCTGTTCCTGGTCGCGAACGTCGCCGAGGTCGGTCGGAACCCCTTCGACATCCCGGAGGCCCCGACCGAGATCGTCGCCGGCTACCAGACCGAGTACTCCTCGGTCTACTTCGTGCTGGTCTACCTGGGCGAGTTCCTGCACATCTTCCTGGGCGGCGGGCTCATCGCCACGCTGTTCCTGGGCGGTCCCGCCGGCCCGCTGCTGCCCGGCTTCGTCTGGTTCGTGATCAAGATCTGGGCGGTGTTCCTGTTCACCCAGTGGCTCCGCTCGGCGGTCCCGCGCGTGCGGATCGACCAGCTGATCGAGATCGGCTGGAAGGGCATGCTCGTGCTCAGCTTCGCGAACCTGGTTCTCACGGCCATCCTCGTGGGGGTGTTAGCATGATCGGAGTCCTGAAATCCATGGCGACGACGATGAAGCACGCACTGGACGGCAAGACGTTCACGGTCGAGTACCCGGACGTCGCGCCCGAGGTATCCCCCCGGTTCCGCGGGGTCCACAAGTTCAGCCAGGAGCGCTGTATCTGGTGCCGGCAGTGCGAGAACGTCTGCCCGAACGACACCATCCAGATCGTGATGGACGACCAGCGCAACGGCGAGCAGTACAACCTCCACATCGGCCAGTGCATCTACTGCCGGCTCTGCGAGGAGGTCTGCCCCGTCGACGCCATCCTGCTCACGCAGAACTTCGAGTTCACCGCGGACACGAAAGACGACTTCGTCTACAACAAAGAGCAGCTGAAGAACGTCCCCTGGTACAAGGACATCGACCCGCTGGAGTCCCGCGAGCCCGACCGCGGCGCCTGGATCGGCGAGGGCGAGGGCGAAGTCGACTACCAGTAACCCCGGACCGTTCCTTTTCGCGTTCGACGCTTCGATCCACCGAGCCGACGCGCCCTACTCGTCGTCGGCAGCCGACGCTTCTTCGTCGGCGGCGGACGCTTCCTCACCGTCGTCAGCGGACGATCCCTCCTCGTCGTCGGGCGCGCCGTCCGACCCGACTGCGGGGGCCGGTTCCCCCGCCGGGGACGCCGCGTCGGGGGCCGCGGCATCGGCCCCCTGGATCGTCGCCCGGACCGGGCCCGGCCCCGGCTCCCCGTCCGGGTACTCGTAGGTGAGTTCGGCCCCCGCGGTCGGTGCGGTGGGCGCGCCCTCCAGCGACTCGAAGAAGCGGTCGTCGACGACCTCGCGGACGATCCGCGTGAGCGAGTCGGACTCGGTGTCTTCGACGTCGCCGAGGATGCCCAGCGGGATCTGCGCACCGGCCATGTCCGCGTGCCCGCCGGCGCTGCCGATCTGGTCGAAGGCGTCGCGCAGCGTCTCGCCCAGGTCGAGCGACGACGCGCGGGCGCGCCCGGAGACGTAGACGGTCCCCTCCATGAAGCCGTAGACCAGCGTGGTCCGGACCCCCTCCATGTCGAGGAGCCGCTCGGCGGCCTGCGCGAGCGCGTCGCGGTCGGTGATGCGCCCCACGCAGGTGGTCAGCGCGGATCCCCGGACGGTCCGATCGGTGATGGCCCGCGCGATCACGTCGAGTACCTCGGCGCTCACGTTCGGCGACTCCACCTGCTCGAGGACCGAGACGTTGGCGTTCGGGATCAACGTCGCCGCGGCCTCGAAGTCGCTCTCGGAGACCTCGCGCGTGAACTCCCGGGTGTCGACCCGGATGCCGTACAGGAGCGCCGTCGCCGTCGTCTCGGAGGGTGTGAGGCCCAGCCGCTCGAAGTGCTCGGTGACGAGCGTGCTGGTGGCGCCGGCCTCGCTCCGGAGGTCGACGTAGCCGGCCTCGACGGGCCCCCGGGGCGGGTGGTGGTCGATGACCACGTCGACGTGGGTGTCCTCGGGGAGCTGGTCGTTCACCCCCGGTCGTGAGTGGTCGACCAGGGCGACGCCACCGAACTCCTCGAGTTCCTCGGGGGAGTCCAGCTGCCGGAGGTCCAGGTCGAGGAGGTTGACCAGCGCGCGGTTCTCCTGGTGGGAGATCTCGCCGAAGTAACAGGGGACCGCCTCGACGTCGACGGTGGCGGCGATGCGACAGAGCCCGACCGCGCTGGCGATGGCGTCGGGGTCGGGGTTGTCGTGGGCCACGACCGCCAGCGGCGGGTCGACGGCCCGGAGGATCTTCAGCAGGCGGTAGGTCCGGGCCGCGGTCTCGCCGGTCGTGAGCTGTGTCGCCTGCTCCACCAGCGCCGACCGGGGGTCGATCACCTCGTCGGCCAGTTCCGCGAGCGAGGCGACCGTCTCCTGGACCTCGGGGTCGCGCCCGCCCTCGGCGAGCACGTCGCCCGCGTACGCGACCACCAGCGCGTCGGGGAAACGCTCCCGGGCCGCCCGCGCCGCCGCGAGGTTGGTCCGGGCGTCCGCCCCGCCGACGAGGACGACGTCGACGGCGTCGGGGTAGGTCCCGGGGTCGGTCGGGTCGTCGGCGACCGCCGAGACGTTGGCGTCGCGGAGGCTCTCCACGCGGCTCTCGTCGGGGTCGACGACGCTGATCTCGCCAGGCCACCCGGCCGCGGTCCGGACGATGTCGCGTCCGAGCCCGCCGCAGCCGAGCACAAGCCGCCGCAGCATACCGGGAGAGTCGGACTCCCCGGGGAAAACCCTACCGTCACGCGGGAGACGCCGACGCCGCCGACGGCCTCACCGGCGAGTGCGAAGACGAGTTCACGTCTCGTGGACATTCGTGTCGACACGGAGTCGGACGGCCACGAAAGTCGTTCTAGTTCGTGGGGGCAAAATCGAGGACAGTCGGAGGCGGCGAAAAGAACGAGGATGCGGTCGCGAGCGAGTCAGGCGAACACTGAGACGGCTGATACGAGCCGTCTCAGGCGAACACTGATCCGGTCGAAACGGACCGAGTCAGGCGAACACTGAGACGGCTGATACGAGCCGTCTCAGGCGAACACTGATCCGGTCGAAACGGACCGAGTCAGGCGAACACTGACTCGGTCGAAATGGACCGAGTCAGGCGAACAGCACCGCGGCGGCGGCCTGCGCCGACTCGATGACCGGGCCGAACCCGGGCAGCAGCAGCAGGGTGCCGATCGCCGCGATGAGCAGGGCGACGTACAGCCCCACGGGCCGGGACTCGATCTCGAACTCGCTGGTCGGCTCCTCGATCCAGAGGGCCTTGACGACCCGCGAGTAGTAGAACAGCGACAGGGCGCTGTTGATCGCGCCGACCGCGGCCAGCACGACGAAGCCGTTCTGGATGGCGCCCATGAACAGGGCGTACTTCGAGAAGAACCCGCCGAACGGCGGCAGGCCGGCCAGGCTGAACATGAACACCGTCATCGCCAGGGAGGCGACGGGCGCGTGCTTCGCCAGGCCGTTGTAGTCCTCGAAGGTGCGACCGACGTCCCAGTGTTCGACCAGGGCGATGAACAGGAACGCGCCCGTGTTCATGAAGCCGTAGACGAACAGGTGGGCCATCGACGCGCCCATGACGTCGCCGTTCTGCCCGCCGGTCGTGATCGCGGCGAGGCCGATCAGCGCGTAGCCCGCGTGGCCGATCGAGGAGTACGCCAGCATGCGCTTGACCTTGTCCTGGGTGGCGGCGGCGAAGTTGCCGAGCGTCATCGTGACGATCGCCAGCACCCAGAACAGCAGCGGCCAGTCGATGCCGGCGTTCAGCGCGGCACCGACGGGGAACGCCTCGACGAAGATGCGGAACGCGACCGCGAAGCCGGCGGCCTTCGAGGCCGACGACAGGAACCCGGAGATGGGCGCGGGCGCGCCCTCGTAGGCCTCCGGCGCCCAGAAGTGGAACGGGACGGAGGCGGTCTTGTAGGCCACCCCGCCCGCGATCATCAGCACGCCGACGCCGGCGACGCCCGCGAGATCACCGAGGCCGGTGAACTGCTCGGCGACGTCGCTGAACAGCAGCGAGCCGGTCGCGGCGTAGACCAGCGAGATGCCGAACGCCAGCACCGACGAGGACAGCGCGCCGATCAGGAAGTACTTCAGGCCGGCCTCGACGCTGCCCCGGTTGCGCTTGAGGAACGCCACCAGGGCGAACGAGGGCATCGACGCCAGCTCCAGCGCGACGAACGCCGTCGCCAGGGAGTTGGCCGTCGCCATCAGCGACATGCCGGTCGCGGCGAACAGGACGAGCGCGTAGTACTCCGACTGGTGGCGGTGCCCGCGCACGTAGTCGTGGGAGGCGATCAGGACCATCGTCGTCACGCTGGCGAACACCAGCGTGAAGAACGTCGTCATGCCGTCGACGACCAGCGCGCCCGAGAGGAGCGTGATCGGCTCCTGGACCAGGCCGCCCTCGCGACCGAGGCTGGCGAAGAGGTACCACGCCGAGAGGCCGCCCGCCGCGAGCGCGCCGACGGCGGCGACGACGGTCTGGACCGCCGGGCGGTCGGTGTCGGGCGCGATGCTGTCGATGGCGAGCAGGACCAGCGCGGTCAGACCCAGCAGGATCGTCGGGCCGAGCGCGGTCCACTCCGGGAGACTCTGTTGGAGCGGGATCATGGGACAACACCTCCGTGGAGGAGGGGAACGACGGCGTCCTGGATCATCCCGAAGAAGACGTCAGGGGCGACCCCCAGCAGGACGATCAGCAGCAGCAGGACCACCAGCGGAGCGGTCTCGTGCAGCGCCGCCGGGACGACCTCGTAGTCGCCGTCGAAGCTGAACGGACCGAACAGGACCCGCTGCATGGCGAACAGGAGGTAGCCCGCGACCACGACGATGCCGAACATCGCCGTGGCGGTGTAGAGCGGGGCCCCCGGCAGCACCTCGGAGGCGAACGAGCCCTTGAAGATGAAGAACTCGCCCGCGAAGCCCGCCATCAGCGGCAGGCCCATGTAGCCGAACGCGCCGGCGACGAAGACGCCCGAGGCGATGGGCATCTTGTCGGCGATGCCGGACATGTCGCCGACCATGCGCGTGTGGGTCGTGTTGTAGATGACGCCGACGACCATGAACATCAGCCCCGAGATGAGGCCGTGGGCGACCATCTGGAAGGTCGCACCGCCCACGCCGTAGCTGGTGTAGGCGATCAGGCCGAGGATCACGTAGCCCATCGAGGACACCGAGGAGTACGCGACGATGCGCTTGAGGTCCTGCTGGGCCAGCGCGAGGAACGCGCCGTAGATGACCGAGACGACCGCCACGAGACCGATCCACGGCGCGAGCGTCGCGGCGGTCTCGGGCAGCATCGTGAAGTTGAACCGCAGCAGCGCGTAGGTCCCCATCTTCAGGAGGACGCCCGCCAGCATGACCGACACCGGCGAGGGCGCCTCGACGTGGGCGTCGGGCAGCCACGTGTGGAACGGGACGATGGGCACCTTGACGCCGAAGCCGACGAACATGGCGACGAACGCGAACGTCGCGAGGGCGCTGGCCGACAGCGATCCGAGGCCGCTCAGTTCGCCGGCGTGCAGCGCCTGGGCGATCGCGGGCAGGCCGAACGAGGAGACGCTGTCCCCGAGGCCGGCCAGCAGCGCGATGAAGCCGATGAACATCAGCAGCGACGCGATGTTCGTGTAGACGAAGAACTTGATCGCGGCGTACTTGCGGCGCGGGCCGCCCCAGACGCCGACGAGGAAGTACATCGGGACCAGCACGGCCTCCCAGAAGACGAACCAGGCGAAGAAGTCCAGCGCCGAGAACACGCCCAGGAGGCTCGCCTCCATGAACAGCATGAGGCCGTAGAACTGCGACTGGCGCTCGTCGATCGGCGTCCACGCCGAGACGATCGCCAGCGTCGAGAGGATGGTCGTCAGGACCAGAAGCGGCATGCTGATCCCGTCGAGGCCGACGAACCACTGCAGGTCGTAGCCGGCCAGCTGCATCCAGGTGAACTGCGTCTTGAACGCCAGCGAGCCGCCCTCCAGCAGGGCGTTGCCGCTGGCGTCGAACTGTGCGAACATGTAGAGGCTGCCGACGACCGGCACGAGGCTGAGCACCGCGGCCAGCCGACCGGCGTACTCGTCGGAAGCGACGAACGTCGCCAGCGCGGCGAGGAACGTGAACGCGATCAGTGCTTCGATAATCATAGGAACCACCCTCCGAGCAGACCGAAGACCACAAGCAGGACCGTCAGTCCCAGCGTCACCATCGCGGCGTAGTTGGTCACCACGCCCGACTGGACGCGCTTGATGCGGCTCCCGGCGAACAGCGACACCGAGGAGGCCGCGTTGACGACGCCGTCGATGACGCCCTGGTCGAACGCGTCGGCGATCCGGGCGACGTTCAGGCCGAGGCCCTCGGCGAGCCAGACCTGGAACTCGTCCTGGTAGTAGTTGTTGAACAGCAGCGTCTTCGCGCTCCCGAGCTTCTCGGTGTGCTCCTCGGGGTCGGGACCGCTGTAGAGCGACCACGCGAGGCCGGCGCCGCCGAGCGCCAGCGCCAGCGACACCGCCGCCGAGAGCAGCATGGTGCCGGACTCACCGGCGGGGTAGCTCGCGGTGTAGCCCGCGAACTCCTCGAGCGCGTGGTGGTAGGTCTCGAGGTTCACGTGCAGCGCCTCCGGCGAGCCCTCCAGCCACTTGTGGAGGTAGTCGATGTGCGCGTCCGTGAGCTTCGCGACCGGGGCCATGTTGACCAGCCCGATGGTCGCGGCCAGGACGCCGAGCACCGTCAGCGGCCCCTTGACGTTCCAGTGAACGCCGTGGGGGCTCCGGGCGGTGTCCGAGCGCGCCTCGCCGTGGAAGGTGAGCAGCACCATCCGGAAGGTGTAAAAGCCCGTGAAGAAGACGGCGATCAGGCCCATCAGGTACGCCAGCAGCAGCACCGGACTGCCGCCGAGGCCGTGGACCAGCGTCTCGAACAGCACCTCGTCCTTCGACCAGAAGCCGGCGAAGGGAACGATGCCCGCCAGCGCGAGGCTGCCCGAAACGAACGTCCAGTAGGTCACGGGCATCTTCTCCTTGAGGCCGCCCATGTCCCACATGTTCTCGTTGTGGTGCATCGCGATGATGACCGATCCAGCGCCGAGGAACAGCAGCGCCTTGAACACGGCGTGGGTCATCAGGTGGAAGACCGCGGCGACGTAGCCGCCGCCGCCCAGCGCGAGCATGATGTAGCCGTACTGGGAGATGGTCGAGTACGCGAGCACCTGCTTGATCTCCTTCTTGACGACGCCCATCGTCGCCGCGAACAGCGCGGTGAACCCGCCCACGAGGGCGATCACCGCGAGTGCGGTCGGCGAGAGCGCGTAGAAGCCGTACATCCGCGCGACCAGGTAGACGCCGGCGGCGACCATCGTCGCGGCGTGGATCAGCGCGGAGACGGGCGTCGGGCCCTCCATGGCGTCGGGCAGCCACGTGTGCAGCGGGAACTGCGCGGACTTGCCGACGACGCCCCCGAGGACGA
>JBDGUA010000005.1:19904-62305 GCA_042216345.1 Haloferacaceae archaeon | reverse complement strand
GTACGCGAGCAGGACCGAGACGTAGTGGTCGACGCCCTCGTCGACGAAGGTCCGCCAACCAGCTCGGTCGGGAGGGAACCCGGGTGGTGGCCGTCGGGGCCGGCCAGCGGGTCAAGCCCGAGACGCTGCGGCTGATCGCCAGCGAGTCCGGCGGGACCTACTACGCCGCGACCGAGACGGACCGCCTGCGCCTGCTGTTCGGCGGGAGCTCCCGGCGCTACTCGGGGGAGAACCTCACCGTCGTCACCCCCGACACCTTCATCACCTCCGGCGTGACGCTGACGGCGAACCCGGGCCAGGCCAACGACGTGAGCGTCAAGTCGGGCGCCGACTACCAGGTCGCCACCGCCGACGGCACGCCGGCCATCGCGTCCTGGCGGTTCGGGCTCGGGCGGGTCGTCTCGATCACGGCCTACGGCGACGACGGGACCCTGGACGGCCTCCTCCGGCGCCCGGACTCGCTCGTGCTGACGAAGTCGGTCAACTACGCCGTCGGCGACCCCGCCCGGCGGCTCACCGGCGTCACCGCCGTCGGCGACGCCCGCGTCGGGCGGCCGACGACGTTCACCTACCGCGGGTCGACGCGACCCCAGTCCGACGCCGTCAGCCTCAGACAGATCGGCGCGAACGAGTACCGCGGCGAGTTCACGCCGGAGCGAGCCGGCTACGGCGAGGTCCTGGACGCCGAGTACGCGGCCAACTACCCCGTCGAGTACGGCGCGTTCGGTCGCTCGGCGGACCTGGAGGCCCTCGTCGAGTCGACCGGGGGCCGGAGCTTCCAGCCCGACCAGGGCGCGGCGATCGCCCGCCTGGCGCGCCAGCAGTCCACGCAGGTGCGCTCCGTGCGCGAGCGCTGGAGCTGGGTCGCCCTGCTCGGGGCGTTCCTGGTGTTCGTGGCCGAGGTGATCGCCCGCCGGGTGCTGGTCTATCGGGGGCGGACGACCCTGGAGAGTGGTCTGCCGTGAGCGCCATCGGTCGGCGGCTGAACCTCGGGCTGGTCGCGCTGATCCTCCTGTCGGTGACCGCCACCGCGGGCTCGACGGTCCTCTACCAGGACGCGACCAGCGAGCTCCGGACGACCAACGAACAGCTCCGCGAGGAGAACGGCCGGCTCAGGGCCGACCTCGAGCAGACCCGGGCCGCCCTCCGGGAGAACCGCACGCGCGTCGCGGAGCTGCGCCGGACGCTGGATACCCGGACCCAGGACGTCGACCAGGTCGTGGCCCGGCTCAACCGCACCGAACAGCAGCTCTCGGCGACCGAGGAGGACCTCGCCCAGACGCGCTCGGACCTCCGCGACGCCCAGGAGCGCGCCGACCGGCTCCAGGAGACCAACCAGGAACTGGAGGCGCGCATCGACGAGCTCCAGGCGGAGGTCGACGACCTGGAGGCCACCGCCGAGGACCTCCGGGACGAGATCGACCAGCTGGAGCAGGAGAAGCAGGACCTCCAGGACGAGATCGACGACCTCCAGAGCCAGATCGACGACCTGGAGGCGACCAACGACGAACTGGAGTCGGACCTGCGCGACCTCTGTAACGACGAGGCGAACGCCGACAAGGCCGCCTGCCAGGGCTACTGACCATGACTGACCACGACACAGACGGCGAAGAGCGCACGACCGACCAGGGGCGGACCACGACCGACCAGCGGACCCTCCAGAAGCGGATGCGACGGGCGCTGCGCGACGTCCGCCGGGAGGGCTGGAAGGCGGCGCTGCTGTACGCCGTCGTCGACGCCGCGGTCGCGTTCCTGGCGGTCGACCTCGCGGTCACCGTCCTCGCGCCGCCGTCGGTGCCCGCGCAGGTGGCCGTCCCGGCGACCGTGACCTCCCTGGTCGCGCCGCTGCAGGGGGCCACCCTCCCGGTGGCGGCGCTGGTCGGCATCGCGGTCGCGGTACCCGCGTTCGCCCTCGAGACGTGGCTCCGGGTGCGCCGACCGCTGGTCGAGCGCTTCGAGGGGGCGAACCCGGCGGTCGCCGAGGCGCTGCGGACCGCCCGCGACGCCGTCGACGACGGCGCCGACTCGCGGATGGCCGCCCGGCTCTACGGCGACGTCCTCGACCGGCTGGGCGAGACCTCCGGGGTCGCGCTGGTGGACCTCCGGCGGCTGGCCGGAACCGTCGTCGTCGCGGGCCTGCTCGGGGCGGTGACGCTGCAGGCCAGCGCCGCCGGCATCGCGCTGCTCGACGGGGGCGGGGCGGGGCCGGCATCGCCGGGGGCGGGCGGGAGTCCGGATCGGCCCTACACCGGCCTCGAGGACGGCGACAGCGTCCTCGGCGACCGCGAGGACGTGACCGCCGGCGACGAGAACCTGACCGCCCGCATCGAGTCGACCGGCGGCGACGACCCGATCGACCAGCCGGGGCAGTTCCCGTCGGCCGACCCCGGTGGCGGCGGCTCCGGCGAGGTCGGCAGCCAGCACGCCGGCTTCGCCGACCCCGAACAGGTCGACGACGCGGAACTGATCCGCGAGTACAACCTCCGGCTCCGCGAGGAGGAGGACGACACATGACAGACGAGTACGACCCCCAGACAGACGAGCACGACATCGGCACGGACGAGCACCGCATCGACACGGACGCGTACGACATCGACACGCTCCAGCGCGAACTCGAGGCGGCCCGCGAACAGATCGGTCGGCGCATCGTCGGGCAGACCGACGTGGTCGAACAGCTCCTGACGTGCGTTCTGGCCGACGGGAACGCGCTCCTGGAGTCCAACCCCGGCCTGGGCAAGACCACGATGGTCCGGACCATCGCCGAGGTGACCGACCTCGAGTTCTCCCGCGTGCAGAACACGCCGGACCTGATGCCCTCGGACATCACCGGCACGGAGATCATCCGGGAGTCGGCGACCGGGCGGGACTTCGTCTTCGAGAAGGGGCCGATCTTCGCCAACGTCGTCCTGGCCGACGAGATCAACCGGGCGACGCCGAAGACCCAGGCGGCGCTGCTGGAGGCGATGCAGGAGAAGCAGGTCACCGCCGCCGGCGAGACCTACCAGCTCCCGCGGCCGTTTTTCCTCCTGGCGACCCAGAACCCCATCGACCAGTCCGGGACCTACCCCCTGCCGGAAGCCCAGACCGACCGCTTCATGCTGAAGCTGCTGGTCGACTACCCGGACTTCGAGGAGGAGCAGGCCATCGTCGACATCTTCACGGGCGGCGCCGAGCAGGTGCCCGTCGAGCAGGTGCTCACCCGCGAGGAGATCCTCGCCGCCCAGCAGTTCGTCCGCCAGCTGCCCATCGCCGACGACATCCGGGACCGGGTGATCAATCTGGTCCGCCGGACCCGCGAGGCCGAGGAGATCGACTTCGGCGCCAGCCCCCGGGCCAGCATGGGGCTGGTCCTCGCGTCGAAGGCCCGGGCGTTCCTCCACGGGCGCTCGCACGTCGCGAGCGAGGACGTCGAGGCGCTGGCGGCGCCCGTGCTCCGACACCGCATCGTCCTGGACTTCCGCGCCGAGCGGGAGGGGCTGACCCCCGACGACGTAATCGCCTCCCTCCTGGACGAATGATCACCGACTCCGGCCTCCCAGACGCATGATCACCGACTCCGATCACCCAGACGCATGACCACCGACTTCGAGCACCCAGACGAATGACCATCGATCCCGGCTTCCTCGACGAACTCGACCGCTTCGACGCGGCGCTCGACCGACCGGCGGCGGCGCTGCGGCAGGGCGACCACCAGTCGCCGCGGGTCGGCGAGGGGCTCACCTTCAGCGACTACCGGCGCTACTCGCCGGGCGACGACACGCGCCTGATCGACTGGAAGCTGTTCGCCCGGACGGACGAGTTCTTCATCAAGCAGTTCGAGGAGGAGCGCAGCCTTACGGTGGACGTGCTCGTCGACGCCAGCGGGTCGATGGACTTCGGCGAGGGGTCGGCCCACAAGTTCGAGACCGCCGCGAGACTCGGCCTCGGCGTCGCCTACCTCACCGCCGAGGAGCACAACGAGTTCCGCTTCTCGACCTTCCGCGACCGCGCCGACCGCCTCGACGGCGACCGGTCGAACCGAGGGGAGGTGCTCCGGCTCGTCGAGCAACTCAACGAGATCACGCCGTCGGGCCAGGCCGACCTGTCGGGGACGCTGACCGAGCGCGCCAGTCAGATCCGCTCGCGCTCGCTGGTCGTGGTGCTCACCGACTGCCTGGCCGACCCGGAGTCGATCGCCACGGGCGTGAGCGCGCTGGGCCGCGCGGACGCCGACGTGCTGGTCGTCAGGGTCGTCGCGCCCGAGGAGTACGACCCCCCGGCGGTCGGCGACGCCCTGTTCGTCGACCCCGAGAGCGACGCGACCCGCCGCACCTACGTCAGCGGCTCGGTCGCCGAGGCCTACCGCAACCGACTCGACGAGCACATCGAGACCGTCGCCGACCGGGTGCGCACCCTCGGCGCCGACCACGTCGTCGTCGACACCGGCGAGGACTTCTTCGACGCCTTCGCGCGCGTCTGGCTGGGGTGACCCCGAAAGTGTCGACCCACTGTCACCCGGACCGACAGCGTTTTTTGCGCCCTCACACACCCAGGTAGTAGTGAACGTTCGCGGCCCGATCGTCGACGTCGGAGACCCCAGGACCGTCAGCACGAGCTACGGCGAGTCGGAACTCGTGGAGGTGACGATCCGTCCGGAGGGCGGCGCGGGCGACCCGGTGCGGGTCACCCTCTGGGGGAAGTGGACCGAGACCGCCGACCACGCCGACCCGGGGATGGACCTCCTGGTCACCGACGCGGAGGAGACGGAGTTCCGCGGCGAGGCGGGCTACGCCACCACCGGCGACTCCTACGTCGTCCTCGAACCCGACTTCCTCGTCGACGTGACCGCCGTGCGTTCGTGGGTGCAGTGCCCGCGGATGTACTACCTCAACAAGCTCTCGGGCATCCCGCTGAACTACCCCGTCGTCAAGGGGACCATCGTCCACGAGGTGTTCGGCGACCTCCTGCGCGAGCGCGACCTCGAGGACGCCATCGCGGACCGCGTCGCCGACGCCGGCCTCGAACTGGGCCTGCTGGGCCGCGAGCGCGAGGAGGTGGCCGACGAGGTGCGGCGCAACGCCGCCGCCATCGAGGGGTGGCTCGCGCAGGGCACCCTCACCGAGGAGGACCGGTGGCGCTCGGAGTTCACCCTCATCTCGCCGACCTTCGGGCTGAAGGGCCGGGCCGACGCCCTCCGGCGGGGGATGCCCGTCGAACTCAAGACCGGGAAGAACACCCGCCGCGAGCCCCGGTTCCAGGACAAGATCCAGGCCGCCGCCTACGCGCTGATGCTCGCGGACCGCGGCGGCCTCGACGCCAACGAGGGGGACGACGCCGACGCGGACGCCAACCAGGAGTCCGCCGACGACGCCGACGCGGACGACGCCGACGCCGACGCGGACGGCGACGGCGTCACCGCCGACGGCGACGGCTCCGTCCTCGGCCCCGACGGCAGCGCCCCCGACACGGGCACCCTGCTCTACACCAAGAACACGGCCCTCGAGCGCACCGAGGAGAGCGGCGACCTCTCGCCGGCCAAGGAGTTCTCCATCGGCTCGGGCCTGCTGAAGTTCGTCGTCCGCGCCCGCAACGAGATCGCGGCCACGGAGTTCGACGCCTCGGTCCCGACGGGCTACGAGGCCGACGCCAAGTGCGAGTACTGCTTCGAGCAGGACACCTGCATGGTCGTCTCGGGACGCCTCGACCAGGAGTCGAAGGCCGGCAAGATCGGCCAGCCGATCCCCGAGGAGGAGCGCGAGTACTTCGAGCGCATGTACGAGGCCATCGAGGAGGAGCGCCGCGAGACCCACGCCGAGTACCGCAAGCTCTGGGAGCAGGACGCCGCCGAGCGCGCCGCCGACGACCGGGCGCTGATCGGGCTCGAGCCGCTGGGCCGCGAGGAGGTCGCCGACGGTCGCTGGGAGATGCGCGCGCGCAAGCCCGACGACGCGGTCTCGAAGCTCCGCGAGGGCGACGTCGCCCTCGCCAGCGACGGCGACCCCGTGACCGGCCACGCCGAACTCGCCCGCATCGAGCGCCTGGGCGGGGCGGGCGAGACGGTCGTCGTCACCGCCGACGAACCGGTCGACCTCCGGCGGCTCGACGTCTACCCCTCCGAGATCTCGGTCGACCGGATGCTCACCGCGCTGCACGACGCGCTGCTGAAGGGCGACCCCGACCGCAAGGACGTGCTGTTCGGTCGGCGCGACCCCGCGTTCGAGGCGGTCGAGGAGACGTTCGTCGACAACAACGACGCCCAGGACGACGCCGTCGCCCTCGCGGTCGGCGCCGAGGACCTCGCGCTGGTCCACGGCCCGCCGGGGACGGGCAAGACCTACACCATCGCCCGGACGATCCGCGCGCTGGTCGAGCGCGGCGACCGGGTGCTGCTCTCGGCGTTCACCAACCGCGCGGTCGACAACGCCCTCGAGGCGCTGCGCGAGCAGGGGTTCCCGCCCGATCAGATCGCCCGCGTCGGCACCGCGACGGGCGTCCGCGGCGACATGCAGGACGTGCGCCTGGAACGCCGGGGCGACCCGAACGCCCGCGCCGCGGAGCTCTCGGACGCCGCCGTGGTCGCGGCGACGACCGCCACATGCGGCTCGCGGGCCATGCGCGAGCAGGGCTTCGACGTCGCCCTCGTCGACGAGGCGAGCCAGCTCACCGAGCCCGCGACCCTGGCGGCGGTCAACCTCGCCGACCGGTTCGTGCTCGTCGGCGACCACCAGCAGCTCCCGCCGGTCGTCCGCGCCGAGAACGACCTCCGGCAGTCGCTGTTCGAGCGCCTGGTCGAGACCTACCCCGAGGCGAGCGTCATGCTCGACCGCCAGTACCGCATGGCCCAGCGCATCCAGGCGTTCTCCTCCCGGGAGTTCTACGACGGCGCGCTCCGCCCGGCCACCGGCGCGGTGGCGGCCCAGTCGCTGGCGGACCTCGGCGTCGACGCCGCCGACCTCCCGCCCGACCTGCGCGACCGGGTGAACTTCGTCGACCCCGACGGGCGCCGCGAGGGCAACGCCAACCCCGTCGAGGCCGACCGGGTCGCCGAGGTCGTCGAGTCGTACGTCGACGCCGGGGTCGACCCCGACGACGTCGGCGTGATCGCGCCCTTCCGCGCCCAGGTGGCCGAGATCGGTCGGCGCGTGGACGTGACCGTCGACACCGTCGACCGCTTCCAGGGCTCCAGCGAGGAGGTGATCGTGGTCTCGTTCGTCGCCACGGGGGGGCTCGACGGCCCCATCTTCGAGGACTACCGCCGCGTCAACGTCGCGCTGACCCGGGCGAAGAAGTCGCTCACCCTCGTCGGCGACGCCGAGGCGCTGGCCTCCGAGCCCTTCTACGCGCGGATGGTCGAGTGGGCGCGGTAGGGCGGTCAGGGATTCTCGAGAGTAGTCACCTCTGGCCTCGCCGAGACATTGTATCTGTGCTATGATTCAGCAGCTGTGCTGCATCCTCTGGGCATCTCTTGCACGGTCTCTACCCGGACATCGAACCGCGGCCTCCGCCCGAATGTACTCTGCTCATCTTGTAGCTTTCTTTATATATGTACCTCTCGTTTACCTTGCATGGATCGAGGGTCGGGCGACGCGAGGGGTTCGATCGGAGATGGTACCCACGACTGGAAAGCGACACGACGGAGAGTGCTTGCTACCAGCGGAGCGGTCGCACTCGGTGGATTGGCCGGCTGTAGCGCGCTCGACGGCCTGGTGGACAGAGCCAGCGACCAGATCGTACAGAACAGGACGGCGTCGCCGGCGGGATTCTACACGGGATCGGAGACGCTGGACACCTCCGGTGGTCTCTACCGGAGCGGGCCGGTCGACGTGCGATTCATTCCGCCAACGTTGGAAGCCGAGGGCCAGCGGATCGAGATCGACGGCTGGAGTACCAGTTCGACGACCAGGGCCCAGGACTACAACTCCTCACGCTCGAACAGGCCGCGCACGATCTGGGTTCCCGATCCCCACGACGTTGACGACGATGGCGACGGGATTCCAGAGCTCGTGGCCGCGCTGGACGCCGAGCGAGCACTGGTGGTGTACGCCAGCGCGGCCCTCGCGGCTGTGGACGACCGGGCGAGCGACGGCATAAATGACCCGTTCGATGGCTTCACCAAGGTGTCCGAGATCAGATCGGTTCTCGATCGGTGCCGGACCGACATCTGCAGAACCGTCGCCAAGAACCTCGCCACGCAGGTGGAACTCGTGGGCGATGCGCGTGACGCTGTGGCCGCGGGCGAGTGGGACAGCGCGAGCCAGTCGCTCCGGCGGGCCCGCCGCATCGCTCAAAACGACATCGACGATATCCTCGCTGTCCTCGACAGCGACGGCGCCTCTCATCGCTTCGACAACCTCGAGATTCGAGGGAGACGCGCCACGATCGGGGAGCGTTTCGCCGTCAGTCTCCCGAACGCTCGCGTGCGGGGCGACCGAACGACGCCCTCGCTGTACCAGGAACTCACCCCGAAGCGGGTGCTCGAGTACTTCCTCGGCGAACACGACGCCGAGGGCTGTGCTGAGAGCGGCGAGGGCGTCTCGATCCACCGGGATCTGGCTTGCCGGGACCTCCTCACCTCGACGCTCGGGCTCGACGACGGCGTCGACCTCGCCGCGCCGCGTGGCATCGACAAGACCGACGTCCGCCGCGGCGTCGCCGTCTTCGACACCTCGGGCGGTGTCATCGTCACTGGAGCCACCCCGGCTGCAGCGGTTGCAGAACCGATGTTGCGGGTCTCCGCGGACGGCGCGGTCGTGCCCGAGGACCTCGACGGTTGGGGCGAGGAGACCACTATCGGGGAGGCCGACGTGACGCCGACGTTGGTCGTCCCCGTCGGGGCGACCCCACCGGACAGTCCCGCCCCGATGCCCGCCCTGTTCTACGTGCGACGGATCGTCCACGACGACCAGCTGCTGTTCGTCGGTGGCTGGCACATCGACGCTGGCGCGCTTTACCAGGACAGCGCGACGCTCCTGACGGCCGACGGCCCGAACGTCGTCGTCGGCGTCACGCGCTCGGACATCGACGAGGGCGGCGTCGACCTCGACTCCCACATCGAGGGCCGGAAACGCCCGGGGCGGACCAAGTGGGGGAACGTCACCTTGAAGCGGACCTACGACCCGAACGACGACGCGCTTCCGGCGGGCGCCCAACCGGCGTGTCGGGACGACGGCGAAGTCTATTGCTGGGACGTCCAATCAGCGGAAGCGGTCGCCAGACACGACACTGGCAACTGTCCCTACACCGACAGTGCTCCGACGGCCGTCGTGACGGCACTGGACGCGCCCGTACTGCACCTCGTCGACGCTGAGGAGGCCAGCAACGACGTGCAATTCAAAGCCGGAGCGGAGCTGTCGAAAGCAGTCAACTGAGCGGCTCCAGTCCCCCGACTCCACTCACTGGGGCCAAGTTCCAACGCCAATCGATTCCACCCAGAGCAGCACTCACATCTGAACAGTGCTTGTGCTCGTCGGAGTGCAATCTCGAGGGCGACCGGTCGTCAGAGCCCCTCGCGCAGTTCGGTTGCCATCTCTTCCAGTGCGTTTACCGTGGGCGTTATGCCTCGTCGGAGGAACGTGGAGCCAGTAACGCTGTGGGGCATATCGTCGTAGTGCGAATGCTCGACAGACACGTCGGTTTCTCGCAACCGTTCGGCGTACGCCCAGCCGTCGTCGCGCAGGGGGTCGAATCCGGCCGTGATGATCAGCGTCGGCGGAAGCCCGCTCAGGTCCCGGGCGCGCAGGGGTGATGCGTACGGGTGAAACGCGTCGATTTCGTCTTCGAGATACAGGTCCCTGTTCAGGACCATCTCCTCCCGCGTAAGCCCGTACCCTTCGGCGTTCTCTTCGAAGGAACGTGGTCGGTCGAGTTCGACGACGGGGGACGTCAAATCGAACGCGAGATCGAGAACTGGCACCCCGAGGACTTGGCGGCCGATGTCCGGGCCGTCGTCTCGATCACGTGCCATCAGTGATACCGCTGCCGCCAAGTTGCCACCGGCACTGGATCCCGCAACCGCGAGTCGATCGGCATCTCCCAGGAGGATCTCGGGGTTTTCAGCGGCCCATTTGACGGCTGCATACGCGTCGTGGACTGCGGCGGGGAACGGATTCTCGGGCGCGAGACGATAATCGACTGCCATCACAGCACACTCGGCGTGCTTCGTCAGATACCGACATTTGCGGTCGTTGGAGTCGAGACTGCCGCGGACGAAATACCCCCCGTGGAACCAGACCGCGATCGGAAAGGGGCCGGAACCAGAGGGCGTGTAAATGCGAACCGGGAGCGACTGTTCATGGCCGTCAGGACCGGGAATCAGGTAGTCCCGGACAGATCCGACTGAGATTTGGTCTGTCTCGGATGCTGCAGCCGTTCGTTCGGTCTGTCCGCTCTTTCGGGTCCCCTGCACGGATAGTTGGTGGTTCCGAGGGGTGCCCGCCTCCGCGCGCTCGTTCAACAACTCTCTCACTTCGGGATGGAGTTCCGATCGCATGGACCTACTGACTCCAGAGGACGAATTAAACATGTGGGCGGGACGGACCGGTGCCGTGTAGTGGTCCGTTCAGAAAACGGTTTCACCGGCGCCTCACTTTTCAGTCGTCGGCGTCGACGGGCTCGCTCCCGGGCTCCGCCTCGCCCTCGATCTGCTCGAGCACCCGCCGGTGGAACTCCTGCAGCACCGCGCTCTCGTCCTCGGCGAGGACGACGTCGCTGGCCGCCAGCGTCGCCAGCCCGAACGCCCGCGGGCTCGGGGAGTCGACCTCGTGGGCGACGACGTCGACCTCGCCGCGCTGGATCCCCCCGAGCACCGTCTCCAGGCCCTCGAGGTGGAGTTTGTCCTCGAGCAGCTCCCGGTAGGTCTCCTCCATCACGGCGAACTCCTCGAGGTCCCGGGCGAACGACAGCAGCATCTCGCTGGAGACCTGCTGCTGGGCGGCGCTCTTCTCGTAGCCCTTGTAGCGTTTCAGGATCATCAGCGCCCGGGTGGCGTCGATGCGGAAGTACCGCTTCAGCAGGTCCGTCCCCTCGAGCGCCGCGCGCAGGTCGGTCGCGACGGCGTCCGGCTCGATCGACCGGAGCACCTCGGCCACGTCGACCTTGCGGTTCAGCGGCATCGCGACGGTGAAGCCGTTGTCGGCGACGGCCACCTCGACGTTGGCGTTGGCGCGCTGGGCGCAGCGGTACGCGACCAGCCGCGAGAGCCCGTCGTTGACCCGCCGCCCGTAGTTCGAGTGGACGTAGAACCGCCGGCGGTACTCCTGGCGGTCGCGTTCCTCCTCGACGACGAGCCGCTCGTCGGTCGAGACGCCGTCGGCACCCAGGTAGCGGACCTGGTGGTCGAAGATCCGGGCGATGGCCCGGACGCTGTTCTCGTCGAGCGGGAACTCCCGGAGCCACGTCCGCACGGCGGGGCGCCCCCCGGCCTCGAGGCGCTCGAGCAGCTCGCGCTGGAACGCCAGCATCTCCCGCCCGAGGTCGTACGAGAGCGGGAGCCGCTCGGAGAACCACGAGGGGACCGTCGGCCGCGCGCTCGTCCGGTCGACGTGGACCTTCGACCCGCGGCGGTAGCGGTACTCGAAGCGCTCGCCCCCGAGGACGAACACGTCGCCCGGGTCGAGGGTGTCCAGGTAGCTCTCGTCGAGCTGGCCGACCCACTCGCCGTCGCGGGTGCGCACGTCGCAGGTGAACGAGTCGGGGATGGTCCCGACGTTGGTCATGTAGATGACCCGCGCGAGCCGCCCGCGCTTGCCCAGCAGGGGCTCGCCGACCGGGAACGACTCGTAGTGGTGGTCGCCCTCGGGTGGATCGTTGGTGTCGCGCCAGACCTTCGCGTAGACGTTGCGGTCCTCGAGCCCCTCGTAGTCGGCGGTCAGGTAGCGCAGCAGCCGCTCCCAGTCCTCGTCGGAAAACGCCCGGTAGGGGTAGGCCGACCGCAGCGTCGCGAGGGCCTCGGCCTCCGGGAGCGGGCCGTTGATCGCCATGCCGTAGACGTGCTGGGCGGCCACGTCGGCGGCGTTCTCGGGGACGAACACGCGGTCGACGAACCCCTCCTCGGCCCGCCGGAGCATCACCGCGCACTCGATCAGTTCGTCGCGGTCGAGCGCGAGCACCCGCCCCTGGACGGTCTCGCCGAGGCGGTGGCCCGCCCGGCCGACGCGCTGGAGCAGCGCGGCGACGGACTTCGGCGAGCCGACCTGCACGACCAGGTCCAGGTGGGGCATGTCGACGCCGAGTTCGAGGCTCGTCGAGGTGGTGACGACGTCGAGGTCGCCGGCCTTCAGGCGGCGTTCGACCGACTGGCGACGCTCGGTCGAGAGCGAGCCGTGGTGGCAGCCGGAGTTGGTTTCGTCGTAGGCGTCGAAGCGCTCGCGGAGGGTCTGCAGGACGCGCTCGGCGCCCGAGCGCGTGTTGGTGAACACCAGGGTGTTGGTGTGGTCGGCGACGAGTTCGTGCAGGCGGTCGTAGAAGCGCTCGGTGACGACCGACCGGGGCGTGTCGATCAGGTTCGCCGTGGGGCACTCGAGCCGGAGGTCGAACTCGCGGACGAAGCGGGTGTCGACGATCTCGTACTCGCGGGGGCGGCGGGGCGGTCCCCCGCGGTGGCAGGCTGGCTCCCCGCCGTCGTTGCTGCCCCCGTCCCCGACGGCCTCGTAGCCGACGAGGAACTCCGCGACCTCCTCCAGCGGTTCGACCGTCGCCGAGCAGCCGATCCGGGTGGGCGAGCCGTGGGCCAGTCGTTCGAGTCGCTCCAGCGACACCGAGAGGTGGGTGCCGCGCTTGCCGCCGGCGAGGCTGTGGATCTCGTCGACGACGACGTACTCGACGGTGCGGAGCTTCTCGCGGAACTTCGGGGAGTTCAGCAGGATCGCCAGCGTCTCCGGGGTCGTGTTGAGGATGTGCGGGGTCTCCTCGAGCATCCGCTGGCGCTCGCGCTGGTCGGTGTCGCCGTGGCGGATGGCGTGGCGGAGTTCGACGTCCTCGCCCCGGTCGGCCAGTCGCTCGCGGATCCCCTCGAGGGGCCGTTCGAGGTTGCGGTGGACGTCGTTGGCCAGCGACTTCAGCGGGGAGACGTACAGGCAGTAGACCGAGTTCTCGAGGCCCTCGGCGCGCTCGCGGTCGCGGCGGAACAGTTCGTCGATGATGGCGGTGAACGAGGCCAGCGTCTTGCCCGAGCCGGTGGGCGCGCAGACGAGGGGGTTCGTCCCCGCCTGGATCAGGGGGATCGCCTCGCGCTGGGGCGGGGTGAAGAACCCCCCGTTGCCGGGGACGAAGGGGCCGAACTGGTCGACCCACCACTCGCGGACCGCGGGCTCGAGCCGGTCGAGCACGTCGCCGTCGGCGATCTCGACGGTGGCGGGGTCGAAGTCGTACTCCCCGGCCCGCGCCGCCAGCAGATCCCGGCCTCCCATCCTACCGGGTCGTGGGCGGTGCTCGCGTAAGTGCGTTGTGTCGATGCCGGCGGGATCACGTCGCTGGCGAGATGACGTCGCTGGCGGAAGCATCTCGCCAGCGGCGCAGATACCCCTAGGCGCTCTTGCCGCCGTCGACCGGGACGTTGGCGCCCGAGATGTAGTCGGCCATGTCGGAGGCGAGGAACAGCGCCGCGTCGGCGACGTCCTCGGGTTCGCCGACGCGGTCGAGGGGGATGGAACTCGTGTCGAAGCTGCCGCCGCGGCCCTCGGCCATGCCCACGGGTGCGCCGACGTTGCCCGGGCTGATGGCGTTGACGCGTACGTCGTCTTCGGCCAGGTCGATCGCGAGCTGGCGGGTCATGTTGAGCACGCCGCCCTTCGCGGCGCAGTAGGCGACCTTCTCGCTGGAGCCGACGCTCGCCAGCCGCGAGGCGAGGTTGATGATCGACCCGCCGCCGGACTCGACGAGCAGCGCGCCCAGGTGCTTGGTGCAGAGGAAGCCGCTGGTGAGGGTCAGGTCCAGCACCCGGTGCCACTCCTCCTCGGTCGTCTCGAAGACGTTCTTGTTGACCGCGTACCCGAGGTTGTTCACGAGGACGTCGATGCCGCCGTACTCCTCGCGGGCGGTCTCGGCCATCGCCTCGACCGCCGCCGAGTCGGTGGCGTCGGCGACCAGCGCCCGGTGGGACTGGCCGTGGTCGGTCGCCAGCGAGTCGACGACCTCGACCGCGCGGTCCTCGTCGACGTCGTTGATCAGTACGGCGGCGCCGTGCTCGGCGAACCGGCGGGCGATGCCCGCGCCGATGTTGCGGCCGGCGCCGGTGACGAACGCGATCTTCCCCTCGAGCAGGTCTTGGGACATGGTACCGAGATTCGGTCGGCCCCTCAAAGTCGTTTCGTCGGTGACAATCGGCGGCGGAGAAGCCGGTGCCGGGGCGGTCGAACCCCGCGGGCGTCTCTCAGTCGTCCGTACCGCCCCGGCCCTCGGCGTTGAACAGGTCCTCGGCGTCCTCGGCGCGCTCGTAGATCCCCTCGTCCATCTGGTTCTCGACGCCGGCGGCGTCGAGTTCCCGCTGGAAGGTCTCGCGCACCTCGGGATCCTCCTGGTGGTACTCGATCTGGTTCTCCGGGAGGTCCGAACTGATGGCCGCGCCGCGCTGCAGGCCGGTCCCCTGCTGGGGACCGTGGAAGACCACGTAGCGGGCCGGCTCCTCGGAGGTGTTGAAGTGCTGGTGGTAGAACATCGTCGGCGGGGTGAACAGGGTGTACGGCTCCCAGTCGACCCGGACCTTCTCCTCGGGTTCGCCCTCGCGCCACATGAGGCTGTAGCCCTCCCCCGAGAGCAGCATCACGTTCGCCCCGGACATGTGCCGGTGGGCCTTCTTGTAGCGCCCGGACTCGAACTCGGAGATGTGGCTGTCCATCGCCGAGCCGCGGAACGGGAAGAACACCGACTTGTTGCCGACGCCGCGGGCGTCCCACTCCGCGAGGTTGTCGAAGCCCGCCACGTCCGGGACGAAGTTGGCGTCCCAGTAGGTGCGGGTGTCGTCGGCGGACTTCAGCTGGGCGACGCTGGAGTAGTAGTCCTCCTCGCCGATGACCGACCACTGGTCGTAGTCCTCGACGTTCCAGATGGCCTGGTCGTTGCGGAACAGCGTGTACAGCAGCGGCGCCGACGTGCTCGCCAGCAGCCGCGCCGGTTCGTCGCCCTCGGCGTTGGTGTGGACGTACCGGGTGTTGTGCGGCAGGTAGAACAGCGAGTCCTTCGACCACTCGAAGGTGTTGGCGTCCTCGCCCTCGCCGATGGTGGTGAACCCGGACCCCGAGACCACGAACACAAGCGCCTCGTAGAGGTGGCGCTGGGGCTCCAGGGCCTCGCCCGGCGGAATCTCGTGGACCTGGACGTCGCAGGCGTGCTCCATCCCCCGGAGGTTGACGAACGCCCCCCGCCCGCCGGTGCGCTCCCAGTCGTCGACCGCGACGCTCCGGACGTCCTCGACGGCCCACCCCTCGTGGACCGGCAGGCCCTCGCGCGCCTGGAACTCTCGATACGGCTTGTCGTACTGCTGTCGTGGCGAGTCGATCTCCTCGAGCGACTCGTCTGACTGCCCCTCGCTCATCTCGCTGGCGGTCCCACCGACGGCGATTAAACGTTTCCCCCGGATCGGCCCCCGGCGGTAGGGTCGGTCCCTGGCGGCCCCGGTCTCGCAGGGCGGCCCGGCTACAGCAGTCCGAGCATCTCCAGCGTGTCCTTCTTGTTCCGATAGGTCTGGAGCGTCCCGTCGAGTCCCTCGTTGGCGAGGTCGCAGTCGCCGTAGCGGATCGGCCGGTCGGCCTTCTCGGCGTACTCCTTGAACTTGGGATGCTTGATCGCCTCGGTGATCTTCTCACAGAGGTACTGGTGACGTTCGTCCGGGACGTCCGGCGGGCCCGCGAAGATCCGGTGGTACGGGCCGCCGACGATGTTGATCATGTCCTTCTGGTTGTCAAGCCCCGCGCTCGCGGTCTTGAGGGTGTTGCAGCCGTCGACGTTCGGCCCCGAGGGGCAGGAGTCCTCCTGGGTGAACACCAGCACGTAGCGGAGCTCGTCGGTCTCGACGTACTTGCGCAGCGAGGAGAACGACCCGCCCATCATGTCGACGTCGCCCCGCTTGATCGACGTGAACCACTCGCTCTTGCTGTGGAAGGTGACGGCGTTCTTCTTGTACTCCTCGATCGACAGGTCGACCCCGCCGAGGGCGGCCAGCGACTTCATCATGACCGCGGCGATGGAGGTCGGCCCCTCGTTGGCGAACTTGACCTCGCCGTTCTCGACCGCCGTGATGAACTCGTCGCCCGAGGTGATGCCGCTGTCTTTCGATACCGCCAGCGACGGCGTCGTCCCGGCCACGCGGGGGTAGGCGGTCATCTTCTCGAGGTCGTACTGGACGGCCTTTGGCCGGGACAGCTGGGCGACCGAGAACGACTCGGTGTTGACGATCATGTTGGTGTAGCCGTCCGGCTCGGCGTTGTACACCTGGTTGCACGCCGTGATCCCGCCGGCGCCCTCGATGTTCTCGACCTTCGTCTGCACGGGGACGAGGTCCTCCTCCTGGAGCACCCTGGCGACCGTCCGGGTGTAGAAGTCGTAGCCGCCGCCGGGCCCGTACGGGACGACGAACCGTAGCGGTTTCTCCGGGAACGACATCTCCTCGGTCGTGGTGTCGGTGCTGCCGCCGGAGCCGCCCGAACTCCCGCCGGAACTGCCGTCGCCGCCCGAGCCGCCCGAGCTTCCGCCCGAACTGCCGTCGCTGCCGGAGCCGCCGTTGCCCGAACAGCCGGCCAGTAATCCCGCGGCGGCGAGTGAACCGCTCGTCTTCAGGAACGTGCGTCGATCGCTGAAACGTGTGTCCTCTGCTACCATGGAACAGGACACTGTTCGTTCCCGCAGGTTTAACAATTACGTGTATTGTCTGACACGTTCGCGGGCAAAGCGGGCCACGGCGGCGCGTCGCCGTGGCGAAGCATATATGCCGGGCGAGTGGGAGCCACCGGCGATGAGGGACACGGAGGGCGGGGATCGGGAGACCGCCTACGCGACGCTGCTCACCGACCCCCGTCTCGGGCTGGTCATCGGGTTCGCCTTCGTCGGCATCTTCGGCACGTCGATCGCCTCGCCCGTCCTGCCGGGGATCGCCTCGGAACTGGCCGTCTCGGACGCGCGGATCGGCCTCGTGATGACCGCCTTCTTCCTGCCGGCGATCGTGTTCGTCCCCCTTGCGGGGCTGCTGGCCGACGTCTACGGCCGTCGCCCCGTCGTGCTGGCGTCGCTGGCGCTGTTCGGCCTCGGCGGGACGGCCATCGCCTTCGTCGAACCCGTCGCGGGCCGGGGGGCGATCCCCCTGGCCCCGTTCGACCTGCTGCTGGTGCTCCGGACCGTCCAGGGCGTGGGATTCGCCGGCCTGACCCCGCTGTCGGTGACGCTGGTCGGCGACCTCTACGAGGGCCCGACGGCGTCGGCGGCCCAGGGGCTCCGGGTCAGCACCAACAGCGTCGCCGGGATGCTCTCGCCGCCGCTGGCGGGGCTGCTCGCCGGCCTCGCCTGGACCTACCCCTTCCTGCTCTACGCCCTGGCGTTCCCGCTGCTGATCGCGGCGTGGGTCTGGCTCCCGGAGACCGCCGCCAACGGCGGGCGCTCCGAGCAGGCGCTGGCGACGGAACTGCGCGAGTACTGGCGCTCGTTCCGCGCGGAGGTCGACGACCGCGACCTGGCGCTGCTGCTGCTCCGCGGGTTCGCGCTGTACGCCGTCAAGACCGCCATCCGGACCTACATCCCGCTGTTCGCGGTGCGCTCGCTCGGCGCCAGCGCCCTCCTCGGCGGGGCGATGCTCTCGGTCCGGGGCGCGGTCCGCATCGTCGCGGCGCCGACCACCGGTCGCCTCGTCGAGGCGTCCACGCCGAAGCGCGTCCTGCTCGGGAGCACCCTGCTGGCCGCCGCCGGGACGGCCCTGGTGCCGCTGTCGCCGTCGATCCCGTGGCTCGTCGTCGCCGTGACCGTCTACAGCGTCGCCGACGCGCTCTTCTCGACGGTCCTCAACGACGCCGTGGCCTCGCGGGCGTCCCCCGAGCACCGCGGCGGCGTCGTCAGCGGCCTCAACTCGCTGAAGAACGTGGCCAACACGGCCTCGCCCGCCGTCTTCGGCATCCTGCTGGCGCTCGGCGGGTTCGACCTGCTGTTCTGGGGCGCGGCGGCGGTCGGCGTGCTCTACGTGCTCGTCGCGGCCCCGCTGCTCGGGAGTCTGGTCGGCGAGTGACTGCCTGCCGCGAGAACACGAACCTGGGAAGCCGGCCTACGGCAGCAGCGGTTCGTCGCGGGCCTCGTCGATGCGGGCCAGGTGGTCCCGCGAGAGGTCGACGTCGAACGCGCCCAGGTTGTCCTCGAGTTGCTCGTGGGTGCGGACGCTCGTCAGCGGGATCATGCCGCCCGGGAACTGGTCCTGCTCCATCACCCAGCGGAGCGCGACCTGCGCGGGCGTCGCGTCCACGTCGGCGGCGACGGCCTGGACCGCGTCGAGCACGTCCCAGGCCTGCTCGGAGAGGTACTTCCGCTGGAAGTCGTCCGGGACGAGGGTGGCCCGCGACCCCTCGGGGGCGTCGGCGTCGCGTTCGTACTTCCCGGTGAGCAGCCCCCCCGCGAGCGGCGAGTAGGGGACGACGCCGAGGTCGCGCTCCCGGCACACCTCCAGGTACCGGTGGAGGTCGAAGCGGTCGTAGCGCTTCCAGTTCTGCAGGGTCGCGTCGACCGGCGGCTGGGTGACCGCGATCTCCTCCCAGCCGTGGAGTTCGCTCTCGTAGCAGGCCTGGGCCAGTTCCCAGGCGGCCATCGTGCTGGCGCCGAGGTGGTTGACCGTCCCCTCCTCGACCAGCTGCGAGAGCGTCGAGAGCGTCTCCTCGATCGGCGTGCGGTCGTCGAGACGGTGGATGTAGTAGAGGTCGAGGTAGTCCGTGTTCAGCCGGTCGAGGGTCTCCTCGATCTGCGTGCGGATGTGCTTGCGCGAGACCCCGCCGTCGTTCGGTCCCTCCCCGACCGAGATGCCGACCTTCGAGGCGACGACGAACTCCTCGCGGTCGACCCCCTCGAGCCAGTCGCCGAGGTACGACTCGGCGGTCCCCGTGGGCTCGCCGTAGCAGTTGGCGGTGTCGATGAAGTTGACGCCCGCCTCCCGCGCCGCGTCGAGGAGGTCGTGGGCCTCCTCGCGGGTCGTCTCCTCCTCGCCGTCGTGGTCCCAGCCGAACCGCCAGGTTCCGAAACAGAGCTTGGAGACTTCCGTCCCCGTCGCGCCGAGCGTCGTGTACTCCATGGCGTTCGCTACTCTCTACGGGAGTGCTTGTACCTTGCGTCTCGGTCCCACGACAGTGCGTGTCGGGGGTCCGAAAATACGTCCCGCAGGGGGGCTCGGGGGCGCTTCGGCGGGCGGAGGGGTCCGTCGGCTGGCTAGCCCAGCAGCGGGCCCATGACCTCGTTCCACATCTGCTGTGGCTCGTCGAGGTTCACCTCGGGGCTGATCGTGTCGACCTCGTAGTCGTCGCTCGGGTAGACGCCCGGGAAGCCGCTCCACTCGACGCGCCACGGGATCATCTCCGTCTCGGCGATGAGGTTCTGTCCCTCCTTCGAGTTCATGAAGTTCAGGAACAGAATCGCGGTGTTGGGGCAGCGGGCCTTGTTGTTCACCACGGCCGGGCTGATGACCGACGGCATCGGATCGAGCGGGAAGTAGCTCACGGGGAGCTTGTTGCCGAACGAGGCCATCTTGTGCGTGTAGCTGAAGCAGATCGGGAACTCGCCGGCGCCGCAGAGCCGCACGAGGTCCGTGTGGCTGTCGACGAACCGCGGCTTCTGGTCGCGGAGGTTCTCGAAGAACTCCCGGCCCTGGGTGTCCAGCAGCCACGACATCAGCGCCATGTTCGGCGTCGGGTCCCAGCCGACCTTCTGGCCGGACCACTGGCTGTCGGTCGTCGGATCGGTCTAGGCCGTGACCTCGTCTTCGGAGACCAGCTCCGTGTTGTAGAAGATGCTCCCGAGGGTCTGCCGGACGGCGACCCAGTTGCCGTTCTCCGCGTCCTTGAACTTCTCGGGGGCCTGGCCGAACGCCGGCATGAAGTCGCTCGACAGCGACATCGTCTGGCCGTTCTTCCAGGTCCGCTGGATCTTCGAGGTCGAGAAGTAGACGTCGCCCTTGACGTTGTTCGACTGGTACTCGGTCTCCCACCGGTTGATCAGCTTCTCGCTCCCGCCCGTGACGATTCCCACGTCGGCGTCGGGGTACTTCTTGTCGAAGGCCTCCTTGATCGACCCCATCCCCTCCTGGATGCCGACGACGCTGTAGATGGTCGACTTGTCCTCCTCGGCCGCGAGTTCCTTCACGGCGTCGAAGGTGGCGCCGACCTCGTTGCCGGCCTTGTTCTTGAACGTCTCCATGGAGGCCGTCGTCGTCTTCTTTCCGCCAGATCCGCTCCCGCTGGTGCCGCCCCCGTCGCTACTGCCGCCGTCGCCACTCGACCCGGACTGGCCGTCGTTGCCGCTCGAACAGCCGGCGAGCGCGCCGGCCGTCGTGAGTGCGGTGAACGACTTCAGCATCGTGCGCCGGTTCGTACGTGGTGTGCCATCGTCAGGCATGGCACCCACACTCGGGCTTTGATAGATAAGCGTTTCTCCGAAGACGATTCGGGATCAGTAGTCGAACGGGATCTCCTCGACGCCCTCGTCGCCGCGCCAGGTAAACGACCGCGGGTCGTTCCAGTCGAGCCACTCCGCCTGCAGGAAGTTGACCATCTCGTAGGCCGAGGAGGCGTCCAGGGTCTTGCTGAGGTGGTCGACCACGCGCCGGTTCGCCGTGCGCTTCGTCCAGGCGAGGGCGTACGCCGAGCGCTTCAGCAGCGCCTCGACGAGCTCGTCGACCTTCTCGTCGAGTTCCTCGGGCGGGACCGCGTAGTTGATCAGGTCCATGTCGGCGAGGTCGGCGCCGGTGTAGGGTTTCCCCAGCATCAGGTACTCCTTGGCCTTCGGCGGGCTCATGTACAGCGGGAGCAGCGAACTGCCGCCGTCGCCGGTCACGATGCCGTACTCGGGCCCGATGTCTTCGATCTCCCCCATCGCCATGTGGTGGTCGATGAACCGTGCGTCCTCGACGGCGACGATGAGGTCGCACGCCAGCGCCAGCGACTGGCCGAAGCCGACGGCGTCGCCGTTGACCTTCCCGACGACGACCTTCTCCATCTCGGCGATGGTCTGGTGGGCGCGGATGTGCCCGACGAACGTGCACCAGATCCGCCGGGGGTCGTTCCGGTTCTCCTTGCCGGTCTCGCTGCGGTACATCTCCGCCGGCGGGTGCTTGAACGAGTCGCCGCCGCCGGTGATGACGACCACTCTGACGTCGTTGTCGCTCCGGATGTCGTCCAGGGCGTTCGCCAGCTCCCAGTGGGAGTTGTGCTCGGGGCCGTCGTACTCCTCCTCCAGTTCCTCCTCGTCCCGGCTGTGGGGCGCCAGCGAGATCGTCGCGACCTGGTCGTCCTTCTCGACGTGGATCCGCGTGTACTGCTCGGACATTGGCCGGGCGTGAGATTGGGATGGGGGTATTTAGTTGTGGCCGTGGGTACCAATGCCCACGCCTGACGGGCTCAGAACAGCTCCACGCGGATGTTGACGTTCTGGGCCTCGACCTCGTCGGCGAACGCCTCCGCGTCGGTCTCGATGGCCTCGAAGGTGTCGTAGTGGACCGGCAACACCAGGTCGGGGCCGACCGAGACGGCGAAGTCGAGCGCCTCGTGGCGGTCCATCGTGTAGTGACCGCCGATCGGCGGGACGAACACGTCCGCGCGGATGCCGTCGTGTTCCGGCAGGAAGTCGGTGTCGCTCGTGACGTAGACGGTCGTCCCGTCGAACGTCAGCAACAGGCCGATCACCTCGCCCTCGGCGTGGAAGGGCTCGCCCTCGTCGTCGACGTGGGGGCCGTCGGCGCGATTGTACGCCGGGACGGCCTCGACCTCGATGCCCTCGACGGTCAGCTCCTCGCCGACGTCGACGGTGGTCACCGCGCGGTCGAGAGCAGACGTGTCGATCGCCGCGTAGGCCACCACGGTGGTGTCCGCGTTCGCGACCGCCTCGATCGCCTCGGGGTCGTAGTGGTCGGGATCGTCGTGGGTGACGAAGACGACGTCGGCGTCGCCGGGCGCGTCCGAGAGCACCTGGCTCCAGGGGTCGACGTAGACGACCTGGCCGTCGTCGGTCTCGATCCGGACGCTCGCGTGGCCGATCCGCTCGAACTCGAGTCCGTCGTAGCTGACTGCCATGTCCCGTCGTTGCGGCGACGGCAGCATAAACCTCGGGCACGTCGCCCCCGGCGCGCCGTTCGATGGGCCTGGCCCAGTCGTCGCCGCGGTCAGACCTGTTCGTCGAGAATCAGGCGCGTCTTGGTGCTCTTGACCTCGTCGAGTTCCCGCGCGCGGGTGATGAGCTCGTTGACGCTCGCGGTGTCGACGGCGTCGACGACGAGCACGATGTCCTCCTCGCCGGAGACCTGCCAGGCGAAGTCGACCTCCTGCCAGTCGGCCATGCGCCCCGAGACGACGCTGGTGTCGACGTCGACGCCGACCGAGACCTCGATCATGGCCTTGACGTTGCCCGTGCTGGTGGCGACGGTGAAGCGCTTGATCACGCCCTCCTCGACCAGGCGGTCGACCCGGTTGCGGACGGTCCCCTCGGAGGTGCCGACCTCGTTGGCGATCTCGGTGTAGGGCGTACGGGCGTCCCGGCGGAGGACGGAGAGGATCCGGCGGTCGAGGTCGTCCATACGGCCCCAAAGGCGTGCTCTCCCTTACCGATTACGAATTTCGTAACTCAGCTTCGAAAGCAAGGCTTAATGGTGGGGATAGTCTGTGTTTCTCGTAATGTCGGACGCCTACCTCGCGCTGGCCGACGGTCGTGTCTTCGAGGCACGCTGCCGTTCGCCCGGGCGCGCACGTGGTGAACTGGTGTTCACGACCGCCTACACGGGCTACGAGGAGAGCCTCACTGACCCCTCCTACGAGGAGCAGGTGCTCACCTTCTCGTACCCCCTGATCGGGAACTACGGCGTCCGAACCGAGCGATTCGAGTCCGACCGCGTCCACCCGAACGCGGCGCTGGCCCGCGAGTTCACCGACGACGTGGCCGACTGGCTCGCGGGCGAGGACACGCCCGCGATCGACCACCTCGACACCCGGGACATCGTCACCTCGATCCGCGACGAGGGGGCGATGGAGTGCGGCATCGCCGCCGGCCCGGACGCGACGCCCGAGGCAGCGAAGGCCGAACTCGAGCAGTGCAAGGGGATGAGCGAGCACACCGGGATCGGCGCGCAGGTCAGCGTCGACGAGCCGACGTTCTACGAGGCCGGCGGCGAGGCGACGGTGACGCTGATCGACTGCGGCGCCAAGGGGTCGATCATCGAGTCGCTGACCGCCCGCGGCGCCGACGTCCACGTCCTGCCCCACGACGCGACGGCCGCCGACGTCGCCGAGATCGACCCGGACCTGCTGTTCATCTCGAACGGCCCGGGCGACCCCGCGAACTTCGAGGCCGCGCAGGCGCTCGTCGAGGACCAGGTCGGCGAGGTGCCCATCGCGGGCATCTGCCTGGGCCAGCAGGTCGTCGCCCGCGCGCTCGGCGGCACCACCGAGAAGATGGCCTTCGGCCACCGCGGCGTCAACCAGCCCGTCCGCGACCTGCGCAGCGACCGCGTGGTGATGACGACCCAGAACCACGGCTACACCGTGGGCGAACCCGGCGACGAACTCGAGGTCACCCAGGTCAACGTCAACGACGACACCGCCGAGGGGCTGGAGAACCGCGACCTCGACGTGATCACGCGCCAGTACCACCCCGAGGCCCACCCCGGCCCCCACGACTCGCTGGACTTCTTCGACGACGTCCTGGAGATGGCCGGCCTGGAGCGGGGTCGGGTCGTCGCCTCCGACTGAGCGCTCGACCGTTCCGTCCTCCCCGATTTCGCGCCACCGTGAGCCCCCGCAGTGGCCCGCGCCGGCGCCCCGGCCCACCAGATAGGAAAGGATTTTGAACGCAGCGCCGGTCGGTGGAGGTATGACCGAGCCCGAGGAGGCCTACTACACGCAGGAACGCTGGCAGAACTGGCTCGACCGCCTCGAGGAGGAGGAGATCGACCTCGAGGGCGAGGGGATGGCCGAGGACACCGCGCGGCTGCTGTGGAACCTGCAGGACGACGCCGCCATCGCCGTCGCGAAAGTGCTGACCGACTACGAGGAGGGCGACCTCGACGAGGACGGGGCCGTCGAGCGCATCGAGAAGATCCAGGACATCGTCCTCAGCGACCCGGGCATCGAGGACGAGGACACCCTGGCCCTGCTCGACGGCGTCCAGACCAGCATGGTCTGCGTCTTCTACTCCGCCCAGGAGTACGTCGTCGCCGGCGCCGTCGAGGAGGGGACCGTCGAGGACTACGTCCACGCCGCCGTCGACGCCGCCGAGGAAGACGACCTCGACGCCGCCCTCGGCTACCTCGTGCAGGCCGGGACCCAGATCGTCGGCGGCGCCGACTTCGACGTCGAGGTCGGCGAGGAGGTCCAGTACCCGGTCTCGGAGTGGCTCAACGGCCTCGACAGCCTCCAGGACGCGCTCGCGGAGCCCGAGGTCGTCGAGGAAGAGGACAAGGAATAGTCGCGCCGGCACTTCCGCCCCGTTCCTGCGGTTCAGAAGAGGTAGACCGAGTACTGGGCTGCGGTGCCTCCTTCGAGATAGATGGTGACGGAGATCGCGAGCGCGTCTTTATCTTTATCCAGGTCATAGCCGGGATTCAGCGTCAGGGACATCTCAGACCCTCCCGATTCGAGTTTCAGCGGATTCTGGAAGAACGACGGGGCCTGTCCTTCGGTCGCGGTGATCGTTCTACTCTCGTCGTAACTCGACGAGTCACTCGTCACTCGGATTTGCTCGATTGCATCCGGGCCGTCCTGGACCCCCTTATTCTGGCTGAATTTTGTGGCGTACTCGAGACGGATACCCGTGATGTTCAGTTCGCTGCTTGCAGTGTTGTTGAGCCCTAACTTCACCTCATCCGCGGAGGGATTCGCAT
The DNA here is from genome assembly GCA_042216345.1 of Haloferacaceae archaeon. Lineage (GTDB taxonomy): Archaea > Halobacteriota > Halobacteria > Halobacteriales > Haloferacaceae > JBDGUA01. The sequence goes on along the minus strand of JBDGUA010000005.1, from coordinate 37,290 downwards.
CGGAACTGTCCAGCACCACGACCCCGGAGGCGTCGCCGCTCGCCGTCGCGGGATCCGAACTGCCGCCGACGGAGCCGCCAGCACCGCCGTCGAGGACGCTGACGTCGAAGGTCGTCCGGTTCAGCGCGTCCTCGTCGTCGAGCGACCCGTCGCCGTCGGTGTCCAGTCCCGCCGTCACCGTGGTACTCCCGGTCGAGTCGGGCTCGAACTGGACGCTCGCGCGTCCCTCGCCGTCCGTCGTGACCGTTCGCGTCCCCGCGCCGTTGCGGACGAAGGTCCCGTTCGTGGCGTCGAACCTCACGTCGACGCCGCTCTTGGGGTTGTTGAACCGGTCGCGAACCTCGACGGTGAGTGGCGCTTTCTGATCGCTCGAGATCGAGGCACCGTCGCCGGCGACCCCGACGACGTACTGTGGTTCCGTGTCGGACACCCCAGGCTCGTCGGTCTGTTCGCGGACCTCGACCTTGGCGAGTCGGAGCTGGTAGCTCCGGCTGCCGTTCAGGACGAGGTCGACGGCGTCGGTTCCGTTCTGGCGGACGTCGAGGACTGTCCCGCTCGCGCGTTCGGTCTCGAGGAGCCCGTTCCAGGTCTCGTCGGCGAGTCGGGTCGGGACGGTGAGGGTGACGTTCTCCGAGTCGTTTCCGGTGATCACGACCGTCCGCACGTGCGCGCTGACGGGCCGGGAGACGACCGTGGTGTCGTAGCCCCCGGCGTCGAGGTCGCCGGCGACGCTCACCAGGGTGATGCGGTCGCCCTCGACGAGCGACTGGTCCGAGAGCATGATCGCCTCGTCCGGCGAGAGCGGTCCCGACACCGAGTCGTTCGCGGGTCGGTAGATCACCCCCGGGCCGTAGACGATCGACGGCGCCCGGAGCTCGTTGTAGTCGGTGTCGAACCTGATCGCGTTCGTGTCGTACGCGTGGGTGCGGTTCCCGTCCCAGAACGCCCGGGTGTTCGCAGCCTCCCCGTTCACCGCCGAGGCGTTCGCGATCCGGAGGGTCCCGGCCTCGCGCATCCGCAAGCGATTCCCGGGTGGACCGGGGTTGACGAACACCACCCGGGCGGGGTAGCTCGCGCCGGTCCTGACGGTCGTCCCGGTGGAGACGTCCCTCGCCGCGGCGGCGTGGACGTCGGTTCGAAGCCCCTCCACGTCCGAGGTCGTGTGCAGGTAGGCGTTGTACTCGATCCGCTCGTTCTGGGCGGGGACGGCGTTGGCCTGGTACATCGCGAGAAAGAGGACGACGATGCCGAACAGGAGGATCGCCCCCACCTGCACCGACTGCCCACGGGCGTCCTCGAGGAGATCCATCGTCTCCTAGCAGTGCCAGAGACGGTAAAGGTCTTATCCGTCTGAGAGGCCCCTCGACGGCCGGCCGGTTCGTCCGGCACCGCCCGGCGATTTCGACAGTCGACGAAGTGGCCATCGACAGTCCCATATACCTCCTGGAGAGATACTGTGGCATGACTTCCGTGGGGATCGACGCCGTCGAGATCTGGACCGGCAAACTCAAACTCGACCTCCCGAACACGTTCGCGCCCGCCCAGGGCGAGGACCCCGAGAAGTACACCAAGGGGATCGGGCTGTACGCCTCCTCGCTCCCCGACGTCTACGAGGACATCGTGACGATGGGCGCGAACGCGGCCAAGCGGCTGATGGACCGCGAGGGCCTGGTTCCGGACGACATCGGCCGGATCGACGTCGCCACCGAGTCGGCGTTCGACAACTCCAAGCCCGCTTCGACGTACGTCGCAGGCTGCCTCGAACAGGTCTACGACGGCGACTTCCACCACGCCAACAAGGGCGAGCGCAAGTTCGCCTGCCTGGCCGGCACCCAGGCGATCGACGACGCATACAACTGGATCCGCGCGGGTCGCTCGCGCGGTCGCGCGGCGCTCGTCATCGCCACCGACACCGCCCTCTACGAGCGCGGCGACCCCGGCGAGGCCACCCAGGGCGCCGGCGCCGTGGCGATGCTCGTCGACGAGGACCCGTCGGTCGTCGAACTCTCGGCCGAGCAGGGCTACGGCTCCGCCGACGAGACGGACTTCCTGAAGCCCAACCAGCAGTTCCCGAGCGTCGACGGCAAACGCTCCATCCAGGTCTACCTCGCGCGCATGCGGGAGGCCCTGGAGGACTACGAGCACGTCGCCGGGCGCACCCACGTCGAGGACTTCGAGTACATCCCCTTCCACACGCCCTTCCCGGGGATGGTCCGCAAGGCGGGCCTGCTGGGCTATCGCCACATGATCCGCGACACCGACCTCGAGGAGGAACTGGCCGACGAGATCGGTCGCCAGCCCCGCGAGGCGGACTACGAGTCCTGGGAGGCCTACGAGGACGCCATCCGCGACTACATGGACAAGCTGAAAGAGACCGAGCGCTACCAGCGGTGGTACGCCCGGGCCATCGAACCGACGCTGTCGATCTCCCGGGAGGTCGGCAACTGGTACACGGGATCGGTCCACCTCGCGCGCGTCAGCGCGCTCCAGGCCGCCGCCGCGGCCGACACGGACATGGTCGGCAAGAAGCTACTCGTGGGCTCGTACGGCTCGGGCGCCCAGGCCGAGATCCACGTCGAGACCGTCCGCGAGGGCTGGGAGGAGGCGATCGAGTCGATCTCGCTGGACGAACAGCTCACCCGACGCTACGACCTCTCCTTCGAGGAGTACGAGCAGATCCACGACGTCCACAACCACGAGCTGGAGACCAACCTGGAGGAGTTCACCCAGCCCAGCGGCGAGTTCGCCTTCACCGGCTGGGGCCGGATGAACGAGCGGAAGTACGAGTGGGTCGAGGAGCGATAGCCCACGAACGGCTTCAGGAACGGGGGTCCCCAGGAGTGGGCGGCACCCGTAGAGAACCTCGGAGCCGAACTACCCTGGCGAACAGGCGACACGCCCGACCGTCCCCTTTACGGAGCAGCGTGTCGCACACCCGTGGATGCTCCGTGGCGATTCTCAGCGGATGCGGCGTCTGGCCGCGGCCTGGTATGTGAATCTCGGGGTGAGTTTGGACCCCCCGTGTCGCTCGCAACAGCGAAGATCCGTCCTCAGTGGAGGTCCCGGAGGTCCTCGAGGGCGTCCTCGAGGGGACGGGTCGAGAGCGCGAGCGAGAAGCCGTCGATCTGGGCCAGTTTGGGCGCGTGCTCCCAGAGGTCCTCCTCCGTCAGCCCGTGCAGGACCACCGCGTTGGGCGTCGGGTTGACCACGCGCATGGCCACCAGCGGGGATTCGCCCCGGGTCACGTCCGTGAACACCAGCGCGCGGGAGGTCGACTGGCCGTAGAGGCGGTAGAACTCCTCGCTGGAGAGTCTCGTGATGGCCTGGATGGAGTTGATCACCGTGTGGCCGGTGATGGTGTCCTGGTCGCCGCGCACCAGTTCCGTGGCGTCGAGGGCCTCGTAGAACTCCTCCAGGGGGATGTTCGAGGGGTACTCCCGGAGGTCGTGGACGATCTCGGACTCGAAGCCCGCCGAGAGCACGCGCGCGTACTGGCGGATGCGCGCGCCCCCGCGCTCCTCGTCGATGTCGAGGAGGGCCTCGACGACCCGGCGGACGACGCCGATGCCCGGGCTCTCGCGACGACCGCTCTCGTAGTCGGAGATCACCGAGGAGGAGACCTCCAGCTGGGCCGCCAGTTCGGTCTGGGAGACGTCGAAGTCGGTGCGCCACTTCCGGAGGGTCGCGCCCGGGTCGTCGCTGAGGGTGATCTCGCCCGCGATCCGCTGGGCGAGGTCCGCCCGCGGCGCGGTCATCGGGGCAGCCACCCCTGGCGTGGACGGTGATGCATGTTGCCCAATGCAGCCGTGCGCGGGCAAAAAGAGTATCGAAGGCGCCCCTCGGCAACTGTCGAAAGCTCGGGCCCCCCCACCACGAGACACATATCCTCCGGGGACGTGGGACGCGCCATGCCATCGACCCTCGTGCACGTCGCCCTCGGCGGCCTCGTCGGGACCGCGCTGCTCGCCGACGAGTTCGACGCTCGGGCGGTCGCGGTCGTCCTCGTCGCCGCGGCGCTGCCGGACCTGGACAGTTTCACCGCGCTCGTCCTGGCGGGGTCCCATCGCGCGCTGCTGCACAACCTCCTGCTTCCGGCCCTGGTCACGGGCGCGCTGGCCTACGACACCCGGGAGTGGCGGCTTCAGAACCGCCTGGCTGGGAGCCACCGCTCGCTCCGTCCCGGTCGGCTCCGCCGACGCCTGGGGGACCGCGGCGTCGTCCTCGCGTGGGCGGCGCTGGCCGCGTTCGTCGCCGGCGGCGTCCTCCCCGACCTGTTCACCAACGGCGTCAACGTGTTCTACCCGCTGCACGACGCCTTCTACACGGTCGACGGGAAGCTCCTCCTGTCGAACCAGCGCGGGATCGTCCAGACGTTCGTCGACCTCTCGCCGCCCCGACCGGCGCCGTCGACGAAGGACGTCTACTACGTGACCGGCGTGGACCCCTCGCCCGGGGCCGAACCCGAACACGTCGAACGCGTCTTCCCCCTCGCCCGGGGCGGCTGGCAACTCATGCTGATCCTGGTGAGCGCGGGCGTCGTCTCGGCGCGGCTGTGGGTGGAACGACGTCGCTGACTCGAGGGTCGCTCACCGGAGCTGCACGCGGCCCCACCCGCCGAGCGTGCCGCAGACGACGGGGTAGACGAGGCCGGCCAGCAGGGCCGCGGTGACCAGCACCGGGCCGGCGGTGGCGTCGCCCAGCGAGATCCTGAACAGGAACGCGCCGACGACCGCCAGCGGGAGGTACGCCAGGGTGACGCTCGCGCCGGCTTTCGCGCCCGCGGCGGCCTCCTCGGCGTCGCCGAGTTCCGCGGCGAGGCCGCCCGCGACGACCAGCAGGATTACCGGTAGCGCGTACAGCGCCGGCGTCAGGTCGCTCGACTGGGCGACGAGGTTCACCGTGTTCCGCCCGAACGGCCCCGGGACGTAGGTTCGGACGAAGTGGGCGTTGTAGAACGCCCAGCCGACCATCTTCCAGGTCGCCGGTTCGCCCGTCAGGAACTGGACGAGGCGCTGGGCGATGGACCGCCGGAGCGGTTCGGCCGTCAGGAGATACGTCACCAGATAGCCGAGGACGTACGCAGCGGTGCCGGTCGCCACGCCGGAGCCGACCTCCCTGCGCGTGTCGTCGCGCATGGCTCGGACGTCTCGGCCTCGACGGTAGTGTTTTCTGGCCACTCGAGCGGGGATCCCCCCCGCTCGTCACGTCCGCACGCCGACGACTCCGCCGGCGACGCCGAAGACGAGCGCGGCCGCCAGCGCCAGTCCGCCGGGCACCGCGGGCGAGACGCCGACGAGGGCAGCGGTGACGACCGCTGCCGGCACGTATCCGAGCGCGACCGGGAGTCCGGCGCGGACGCCCTCGCGGATGTCGGCCGACCGGGTCCAGCGCCCGGCGACGAGGCCGGCGGTCGCCAGCGCCAGCGGCGCCAACACGTACAGCGTGGCCGCCGGGAGGGCGAACCAGGTCAGCGGCTCGAGGTCCCCGATCTGGTCGAGACCGGGCGTCGCGTGGGCCTCGAGGACGACGAGGGCGACCGTCCGGAGCCCGGCGCCCGTCGGCGGCACGGCGAGCGCGACCAGGACGACGACGGCGGCGAAGGCGACGAGTCCCGCCAGGGCGCCGCGGAGGGCGAGCCAGGGCGGTGTCGTCGACTTCCATGCCATGTGGCCGCCCACGCGTGCCCGTGGAAAGTGCCTTCCGGTCGGCGCCGGGGGACGCTTCCGGTCGGACCCGGGGCGCGCTTCCGGTCGGAGCCGAGGGACGCTTCCCCCCCGGTCGTGTCGGGTTCGGGTGGTCCGGGTCGACTCCCGGCGGGCGGAGCTTCTTTGCCCGGGCGGAACGGGCACTCACGTATGGAACGGATCTGCGTCTACTGCGGGTCGAATCCGGGGCGGGACCCGGCCTACCGGGAGGCCGCCACCGCGTTCGGTCGCGAACTGGTCGCGCGCGACCTCGGGCTGGTCTACGGCGGCGGCACCGTCGGCATGATGGGGACGCTCGCCGACGCGGTGCTGGAGGCCGGCGGCGAGGCCCACGGCGTCATCCCGGAGTCGCTGCTCGAGCGCGAGCCGCCCCACCGGGGACTGACCGAACTGGACGTCGTCCAGTCGATGCACGAGCGCAAGGCCCGCATGGTGGAGCTGGCGGACGGCTTCGTCGCCCTCCCCGGCGGGTACGGGACCTTCGAGGAGCTGCTGGAGGTGCTGACCTGGGCGCAGCTGGGGTTTCACCGCTCACCCTGCGGCGTCCTCAACGTCGCGGGCTACTACGACGACCTCGTGGCCTTCCTCGACCACGCCGTCGCGGAGGAGTTCGTCAGCCAGGACCACCGCGAGATGGTCGTCGTCGCCGAGGACCCGGGACCGTTACTGGACGGGTTCGAACGCTACGAGCCGCCCGCGGTGAAACGCTACGTCCGCGACCCCGGGGAGACCTGAGTCCGGTCCGAAAACCGCCGGGTGACAGGGCCTCGCAGAGCGGCTCGGAGATGAGAAGCTTAAAGGGTACCATCGCAGTACGTAGGAGTGAGCCCGGGTGGCTTAGCTGGACATAGCGCCGCACTCATAGGGATTCGAGATTCGGTGCGGTACCGCCTTGGAAGCCTCCGCTTCCACCCCAGCGAGGACCGCCGAGCCTCGTTCCTGGGTCATGCGGAGATCGTGGGTTCGGAGCCCACCCCGGGCACTTTCCAAAAGGTTGTCACTTCCGTGGAGCCACGGCTGCGCTGACTCACGAGGAGCGACGTGACAGTGTCAGGCAGGAGCGAAGTGACTGTAGACCGGTTGGAGCGAAACGCGTCACGTCGTCGACGGACGACTGACTCACGAGGGTGCCATCTCCTTCCCGGGGTGCAGAACGAGTCGCCGACGCATCCGCTGCGGTCACTGCGTACGCGGTCGATGCTCGCGCGTCGTAGTCGATCGGGACGAGCCGGGCTATTCGGACGGCCCGGTCGCTTCAGACGATCCGGCCGGACACGTCGGTTCCGACGAGGTACGTCCCCAGCGTGAGCAGCAGTGCCGCGCCGGCGAGGAGGAGGTTGGCGTTGCGCAGACCCGGCATGAGCCCGCTTCCCAGGACCGCCGTGGCGACGAGCATCAGCCCGATTCCGGACAGCCCGCGAGTGCTGAACTTACCCATACTCGGCTTACGCAGTCGGGTGCATAATGGGTTTTCGCTTTCCCGCGGGCCCCACCGTTATACGATGGGAACGCGAGGTGCAACGGGATGGTCGACCTCGAAGCCGACGTCACGTTCCCCGCCCGCGCGGACGACTGGATGGAGACGCTGGTCATCGGTACCCTCCTCACGCTGTTCAGCGTCTTTCTCCTCCCGATCCTGCCGGTCTACGGCTACTTCCTCCACACGGCACGCGCCGCGATGGCCGGCGTCGACGAACCGATCCCCTTCACCGAGTGGGAGACGCTGTTCGTCGACGGCCTGAAGGGGCTGGTGGTGATGTTCCTCTACCAGCTCCCGCCGCTGCTGGTCGGGATCCTCTCGTTCGTCGCGCTGATCGGCCTCGGCTCCGGCAACGACACCCTCGCCGGCGCGAGCGTCCTCGTCTTCCTGCTCGGGCTGCTCGCGGCGTCGGTCCTCGGGGTGGTGTTCGGGTACCTGGGAGTCGTGGCGGTCCTGACGTTCGCCAGCGAGGACCGACTCGGTGCGGCCTTCGACCCCGGGCTGGTGAAGTCTGCGGCGCTGGACGGGGAGTTCGCCGTCCAGTGGCTCTACGGCGTCGCCCTCCTCGTCGGCGCGAACGTCCTCTTCAGCGTCGTGCTGTTCGCCCTGAACGTCGTCATGATCATTCCGATCATCGGACTCATCATCGCGCTGCTCGCGCTGCTCGTCGTCGGGCCCGCCGGCGCGGCGTTCACCTTCTACACGCAGGTCGCGGTCTTCAACGTCTGGGGGCGGGGCTACGGCGACGCCCGCGGGCTCGCCGCCGCCGACGTCCCCGACTGGGCAGGCCGCGACTCGGGCGCGAGCGCGGCGCCCGACGTGTCCGAGTCGCCCCCGTTGGCTGCGGCCGAGACGTCCCCCACGGATTCGACGAATCAGGCCGGCAGCGACGCTGAGTCGTCCGCTGACGGCGACTCGGCGTCGACCGACGCCGACCGCGAGGCAGTAGACCCAGACTCGGAGTCACCGGAACCCGACCGCGAGTCACCGAACCCCGACAGCAAGTCGACGGACGAGCACGACGATCGCAGCGCCTGACGCGGGCCCTCGGTCCGCGCTCGCTACGCCTCGAAGCGCTCGCCCGCCTCGACGGTGGTCTCCAGCCAGTTCTCCTCCGGCGGCAGCGGACAGGCGAAGGTCTCGCTGAACGCGCAGAAGGGGTTGTACGCGAGGTTGAAATCCAGCGTCACGGTCTGGCCGTCCTCGAGTTCGTCGTCGGGCTCCAGTTCCATGTACCGACCCTCGCGGTAGGTCTGCTGGCCGGTGGTCTTGTCCCGGAAGGGGACGAACAGCGTGTCGTCCTCGCCGATCTCCTGGTCGTAGGCCGCGAGTTCGCAGGCCTCCCCGTCGAGGTCGAACGCGAAGGTCGCCACCCGGAGGTACCGGACGACGGTCCCGGCGGTCGTGTCCATCTCGACCGGTTCGGGGTCGTCGTGGACGTGCACCGTCGCCTCGACGCGGTAGTCGAGGTCGGGCTCGAAGTAGTCCAGCCCCTCGAACTCGTCGCGCTCCTCCGGCGGGATCGGCGACTGGGGGTGTTCGGCGAAGAAGCGGTCCTTCTCCTGGCGGTTCTGTCGCAGCTCCGCGACGTAGGCCTCGGCGTCGACGTCGGCGCTCATGGCCCGTCGTTCGAGGCGGGCGCCTAAGGGTCTGGCGAGACCGGCCCTCGAGCGATCGAGGGCGTCGGCGCAGTGGAGTCGTCGACGCGGCGGGGTCGTCGACGTAGTGGGGTCGTCGACGCGGCGGGGCCGGCGCCCCCGCCAGGTTCCCTACTTGGCCTCGGCGATCCGGCGGAACTGATCGGGGGTCAGCGACACCTCGGCGGCGGCGAGGTTCTCCTCGAGCTGCTCGACCGTCCGGGCGCCGACGATGGGGGCGCTCACCTGGTCGTGCGCGAGCAGCCACGCGAGGCTGACCTCCCCCGGCGAGGCGCCGACCTCGCTGGCGACGTCGGCGACCTCCTCCAGCGCGTCGAAGTTCTCCGGGGTCAGGTACGACTCGGCGAACTGCTGGTCGGTCGCGGCCCGGGACTCCGGCGGCGGGGCCTCGCCGCGGCTGTACTTGCCCGTGAGGAACCCGCCCGCCAGCGGACTCCAGGGGACGACGCCGATCCCGTAGTCGGCGCACATCTCCAGGTAGTTCCCCTCGATCTCCCGGTTGACGGCGTTGTAGCGGGGCTGGGCGACCGTGAACGGTTCGTACCCGCGCCGGTCGGCCAGTTCGTTGGCCTTCACGACCTTCCAGGCGTTGGGCTCGAGCGTCGAGGTGCCCAGGTAGTTGACCTTCCCCTCGCGGACGAAGCCGTCGAGCGTGCGCATGAACTCCGCGGCGGGGGTCTCGTCGTCCCAGCGGTGGGTGTAGAGCAGGTCGACGTAGTCGGTCCCGAGTCGGTCGAGGATGCCGTCGATCTGTCGGCGCAGGTGTTTGCGGTTGAGCCCGCCGCCGTTCGGATCGTCGCGGCTGGGCCAGTAGATCTTGGAGGCGACGACGAACTCCTCGCGGTCGCGGTCGGCCAGCCAGTCGCCGATGTACTCCTCGGCGCGCCCCTCCCCGTACATGTCGGCGGTGTCGATGAACTGCCCGCCGGCGTCGGCGTAGGCGTCGAGCAGGCGGTGGGCGCGCTCGCGGCCGACCTCGATCTCGCCCCGGTCGTTCTCCCGCCCGAAGCGCCAGGTGCCGAAGGCGATCTCGCTGACCTGGAGGCCGGTCCGTCCGAGCGAATTCGTGTCCAGCGCCATGTCGAGTCGTTCCGGGAGCAGCGACTAAAGTCACTGGTTCGAACGCGAGTCCGAATCCGCTGGCGCCGGTTCGACCGGTCGCCGACGCGGGGTGGACTTGCGTACGCGGTCGAAGTTCGAGGGGGCTTGTGGAGGTGAGAGTGGTGTGGAGGGGAGAGTGGTGTGCGGAGGGGGGAGCGGAGGGTGTGATGGGGAGTGGGGTGGGGGAAGGGGAGCGGGGCGTGTGTGGAGGGGGGAGGGGGCGATGGGAACCGGGTGCAGCGGTGGACCGAACCAGGGCGGAGAGGTGCACTCCCGACGCGTCCGGTCTGCGGTCTCGAGCCCGCGTTACCTGGCGTACCCGTGGCCGACGAACAGCGAGACCGCGTTGACGGCGATCAGGGCGACGAACGTCACCGCCTCGGTGGTGGTGAGTCCCCCCGCCAGCAGCGGCAGGTAGACCACTGGCAGGAACACCGCCAGCCAGAAGCCGACGAACCGGCCGGCGGCGAACAGTCGGTCGAGACCGCCTCGGAGGGAGTCGATCGGGTCGATTCGTGGAGGGTGGGCGTTTGAGTTCGACATCGGGAACACCTCGTCCCTCCATAGTTCGGGAAGGGTCATATAGCCGGCCGAGCGTTGGCGCGAATTCGACCGATTTCAGCCGAATGCGGCCGACGTTTCGACTCTTCACGACGACCTAATCGACGTTTCAGGACGCTTCGAGAGCGGAGCTAACGCTTTATCGAGTCCTCTGGTGTAGTAACCCGTCGTTAACCATCCGGCGCCGCGGCCGCCCGGAGCGGTGGTCGACGACCAGAGTACTATTGCCCGTGGGCCACGTCGGCCCGTGCATGTCGGAGGCCGACACCGGTTCGGACGACGCGCACGTCCCGGACGTCCGCGAGGTCGACAGCAACCTCTTCGTCACCGTCTCGGGGCCCCCGGGCTGTGGCGCCACCACCGTCGCCGAGGGCCTGGCGTCGGCGCTCGATTGCGGCTACGTCAGCGGCGGGGACATCTTCCGTGAACTCGCCGAGGAGCGGGGGATGAGCCTCTCGCAGTTGATCGCCAGGGCCGAGGAGAGCGACGAGATCGACCGCGCGCTCGACAGGCGGCTGCGAATCGTCGCCGAGCAGTGGGGGGCGGCGAACAAACCGTTCGTCCTCGAGTCCCGGCTGGCGGGCTGGGTCGCGGGCAACCGCGCGGACCTCCGGATCTGGCTCGACGCGCCCGAGGAGGTCCGGGTCGAGCGGATCCAGGGGCGGGAGGAACTCGAGTCGGAGATGCGGGTCCGCGAGGTAAGCGACGTCGGTCGTTACGAGACCTACTACGACGTCGACCTGGGTGACCGGTCGTTCTACGACCTCAGCGTCAACACCGCGCGCTGGAGCGAAGCGGGCGTGCTCGACGTGGTCCTCACGGCGGTCGAGGACTACCAGACCGCGGCCGACGAGGGGGCGTTCCCGACCGAGGACGTCGACCTCTGAGCCCGGGACTGCGACCCCGCGACGACGACTGCGCCTGGCGCCGCTGGCGGCAGTATATCCGCGCGCGGTGCCTACGGTGGCCATGGCCCAACTCAACGAACTCGCCAAGCGGGTTCACAACGTCTCCCCGGCCCCGGTCCGCCTGACCGTCGACGGGGAGACCCACACCTTCCGGTTCTCCGGCACCGAGTTCTTCCAGCGGGAGTTCCGCGCCGAGGGACGGCGCGAGGGCGACGACGCCGCCTACCGGTTGATCACCAGCGAGGACAACGCCTCGTTGCTCGTGGGGCGGCGAGCGGCCGACGGGGACGGCTGGTCGCTCGTCGGAGAGGTGTCGGCCGTCGAGCGCGTCGACGGCTAGCCCCGTAGACGCGATCAGTTCCGCCAGAGCGCCTCGCGTATCCCGCGTCGCAGCCGCGGGAGTTCTTCCGAGAGCGTCTCGCGCTTGATCAGGACGAACCCGGCGAAGATGATCAGGAACCCCAGCCCGGTACGCAGACTCGGCGTCTCCGAGAGGACGGCCCACCCGACCAGCGCGGCCCAGACCGGCGCCACGTAGGAGACCAGGTTGATCTCGATGGCGCCGAGTCGCTCCAGCAGGTCGAAGTAGATCAGAAAGCCCAGCGCCGAGGCCGCCAGCGAGAGGTACGCCAGCGACCAGAGCGCCCGGGGGGTCCAGCGGACCGCGGCGACGGACTCCCCGAGGCCGAGGCTGACGGCGTGCATCACGAGCGCGCCCAGCAGCATCGACCACGCCTCCATCGTCTCGATCGGCAGCTCGGCGGGGATGCGACGCGCGAGGACGCTGCCGAGACCGAAGGAGGCGGCGGCGCCGAGGATCAGCAGTTTCGCGATCACGTCGCCGGCCAGGAGGTTCGCCGGGTCGGGGTCGGCCAGGACTGCGACGCCGACCAGGCCGAGGACCAGTCCGACCACCCCGGCTGCGGCCAGGCGCTCGTCGGGGAGGAACGCGCGGGCGAAGCCGGTCGTCAGGACGGGGTTGAGGCTGACGATGACCGCCGCGGCGGCGGAGGTGACCGCGGGGTCGTTCTCGCCGACGAACAGCAGGACGTGGTAGCCGGCGATCAGCAGCACGGCACCGTTGAGCGCGAGCGCCCACTCCCCGCGGGTTCGGGGGACCGGACGGTCGGTCGCGTAGACGGCGTACCCGAGCATGACGACGCCCGCGACGTCGTAGCGAATCGCGGCGAACAGGACCGGCGGGAAGAACTGCAATCCGGCCTTGATGGCCGCGAACGCCGCTCCCCAGACCGCGGCGAGAGCCAGGAACAGGAGGAAGTTCCGGTAGCGGGTCACGCCGAGGGTTCCGTCGGCGCTCGCCTGAAAGTTTCGTTCTCGGCCGCGGTCTCAGCCTCCCGGCGCTCGCTCGTCTCCGCGTCTCACTCGCGTCCGGCGCGCCGCTCGTCGCGGATCGCCCGGAGCACGTCCTGCCGGGCGATGATGCCGACGAGCCGTCCGTCCTCCAGTACCGGGAGCCGGTTGATGTCCTCCTCGGCGTCGGCCAGCAGGTCCAGGACGCGGTCGAGGTCGTCGTCGGGTTCGACCGCGATCACGTCCGGGCTCATGACCGTGCTGACGGGCTTGCCCGCGTTCTCGACGAGGTCGACGCCGAGGTCGAGTTCGTCCCAGTCGAAGCTGAACCCGTACTCGAGGGTCTCGGTGAACGGCGGGAGGCCGATCGGGATCCAGAAGGTGTGATCTTCGGTCTGGAACAGCCCCACGAGGTCGTGCTCGGTGACGATGCCGACGACGGTCCCGTCGTCTTCGACGACCGGGAAGCCGCTGAAATCCGCCCGGGCCAGCCGACCCAGCACGTCGCCGATCTCGTCGTCCGGGGACACCGTCTCGACCTCGGTCCGCATCAGGTCGCGAGCCTTCATGTGCAGGCCGACGCCGCCCCGCGAGGTATGTGTTGTGGCGTTTCCCGGACGGCGGGAGCCCGCGTCGGCGACGTCGAACCATCCCCAGCGACGTCGACCCGTCCCCGGCCGTGACGTTAAGAGCGCCCGCCGCCTACCCCGGGACATGACCTACCCCGTGACCTACTACTGCCCCCGCTGCGAGACGCTGGTCGAACTCCAGCGCGAGGGCTACCTGGCGGACAAGTCGGTCACGCCCTACCCGCTGGAGGGGTGGAACTACGTCGCCCCCGACGACGACTTCGAGGGCGACGACGCCGACGGCGTCCGATTCGTCTGCGGCGAGAGCGACGCCCCGACCGTGGCCTGGCGGGACGAGGGCTGCGGCGAGCCGTTCTACCTGAGCTTCGTCCGGTTCGAGGACGGTCGGGAAGTCGAGCCGACGCCCGAGTCCGAGCGAATCGAACTCGGCCTCGGAACCGGCCCGTCGGGCCCGCGCGGGCCGCAGGGGCCGCCGGGCCCCGGGCGCTGAGTCGAACTGCGGCGTCGACGTTGGCCACCTACCCCTTGATGTTGCAGACCGGGAAGGTGCGGGCGACCTTGTCGCCGATGCCGAGTTCGTCGCTGACGCGGACGACCTCGTCGACGTCCTTGTAGACGCCGGGGGCCTCCTCCGCGACGGTCGCGCCCGACTGGGCCTTCACGTAGATGTGCTGCTGGTCCTTCAGCTCCTGCTGGACGTCGCCGCCCCAGTACTCCTGTTTGGCCTGGGTGCGGCTCATCGTCCGACCGGCGCCGTGGGCGGTCGAGCCGAAGGTGAGGTCCATCGACGCCGCGCCGCCGCGGAGGACGTAACTTCCCGCGCCCATGCTCCCCGGGATGATGATGGGCTGGCCGACGTCGCGGTAGGCCTCGGGCACCTCGGCGCGCCCAGCGGGGAACGCTCGGGTCGCGCCCTTGCGGTGGACGTAGAGTTCGCGCTCCTCGTGGTCGACGGCGTCGGCCTCGGGGACCGCGCGGCCCTCGTCGTCGACGCCGACGACGTGGGTCTCCTTCTTGGCGATGTTGTGAGCGACGTCGTACAGCAGGTGCATGTCCATCTCCTCCCAGGTGCGGTCGAAGACGCGCTCGAACACCTGCCGGGTGCGGTGCATGATGAGCTGGCGGTTCACCCACGCGAAGTTGATCGCGGCGCACATCGCGCCGTAGTACTCCTCGGCGAGGTCGCTACCGGCGGGCGCGGCGGCCAGTTCCTTGTCGGGGAGCTGCTCCAGGAGGTCGCCGTGGCGCTTCTCGATCTCGCGGAGGTAGTTCGTGCAGACCTGGTGGCCCAGCCCCCGGCTCCCGCAGTGGATGAGGACGACGATCTGGTCGGGCTCGAGCCCGTAGGCGTCGGCCACGTCGGGCCGGTAGACGTCGGTGACGCGCTGGACCTCCAGGAAGTGGTTGCCCGAGCCCAGCGAGCCCAGCTGGTTGCGCCCGCGGTCCTTGGACCGCTGGTCGACGAACTCCGGGCGGGCGTCCGGGCGCCGTCCCTCGTCCTCGCAGTGGGCGAGGTCCTCCTCCACCGCGTAGCCCTCCTCGAGGGCCCACTCCATGCCGCGTTCGAGCGCGCCCTCGACGGCGTCGGCGGTGCCGTCGACGACGCCCCCGCCGCCGAGGCCGGAGGGGATGTTGGCGAACAGGGACTCGACGAGCTCCTCCTCGGTACCCCGGAGGTCGTCGTACGTGAGGTTTGTTTTCATCATCCTGACGCCGCAGTTGATGTCGTAGCCGACGGCTCCCGGCGAGATACAGCCGTCCTGGGCGTCGAGGGCGCCGACGCCGCCGACGGGGAAGCCGTAGCCCTGGTGGCCGTCGGGCATGCAGATGGCGTACTTGGTGATGCCCGGCAGGTGCGCGGCGTTCTTGAGCTGCTGGAGGGTCTTGTCGCCGCCGATCTGCTCGAGCAGCCGTTCGCTCGCGAGTACCCGGGCCGGCGCGCGCATGCCGCCCTCCTGGGGGATCTCCCAGACGTGCTCCCTGACGCGCTCCAGTGTGATGCCGTCGAACTCGCGGGTTGTCATAGGTCGAACGACGGGTGGGTGTCGTGAATAGGTTGTTGTCTGAAACGCGGGCGCGGCGCTCACCGCCGCGCCCGTGTGAACCCGGCGGCGCTCACCGCCGCGCCCGTGTGAACCCGGCGGCGCTCACCGCCGCGCCCGTGTGAACCCGGCGCTCACTGCCGCGCCCGTGTGAACCCGGCGCTCGAGCCGAGCCCGTGTCAACCCGGCTCTCTCAGCCGCGCTCGCGACGCGGAGCGACTCAGTCGGCGATCTCGCCGGTCCCGGCGTCGACGCCCTGGCCCGCCCGGAGGCGCTCGAGCCGGCGGTCGAGGGCGTAGGGGCCCGAGCCGGTGACCAGCAGCACCGACGCCAGTCCGAACAGCGAGACGTGCGCGAGCACGGGGTCGTCGGGCAGGCCGAACAGGGTGGTCGTGAACAGCAGGAACGCCACGCCGGTCACGCCGCGGGTGAGGAAGCCGGCGATCAGCGCCAGGCCGACGGCCATCTCGGTGAGACCGGCGCCGATGACCCACAGTTCGGGCGGGAAGGGGCCGAGCGCCGCGAGGTGGTACTTCTCGACGACCGCCAGCGCCTGGGCGGGCGCGAGGAGCTTCTCCGAGAGTCCCAGGTAGACGAACGCGACGCCCATGCCGACCCGGACGGCCGTCGGCGCCAGGGGCTCGTAGGGCTCGACGAGCCGGCGGAACGGTTCGACGAGTCGCCTGTGGATCGGGTCGACGGTCGAGTAGACCGTCCGCTCGTCGTCGGCCAGGCGGTGGATGACGTGGTCGGCGCTCGGGCGCCCCCCGCCGAGCAGCACGATGGCGACGAACGCCGGCAGGTACTCGAACGAGAGCATCGCCTCCGCGGGAGCGGCGGCGAGCGCGAACAGGAACCCCGCCAGCCCAACGCTGGCCACCAGCCGCGTCGCGAACCCGAACAGCAGGAGGAACCCGATCCCGATGCCGAACAGCCGGACGGCCACCTCGAGGCCCTGGGGCTGCAGGACCGGGGAGAAGAAGTAGCCGTTGTAGCCCGCGCCGACCAGGGGGAGCCCGACGCTGAGCCGCAGCATCCACGGCAGCAGGTCGCGGTAGCTCCGCAGCGCCCGCCGCGCCGCCCGGAGGTCGGCCCGCAGCGGTCGGAACCACAGGTACGCGGCGACGACGGCGACGACCGCGAGCCCGCCGCCGAGGAGCAGGGCGGCGTTCAGCGGCTCCGTGAGTGCCGCGATCAGGAACTGGAGCGGGTCGGTCGTCCCCCGTTCGTCGGTGACGTACTTGACGTGTGCGCTGGCGACGCCGACGGCGCTCAGGACGCCGCCGAGCCCCACGAGCGCGGTGACGTGACGTCGCACGTGTGCACCTCACACGCGCCTGCCACTAAACGGTCGCGGCGGTGAGCGCCGTGGTCGACGAGAGACGGTCGCGACGGTGAGCGCCGCGTGCGACTACAGACGGTCGCGGCGGTGAGCGCCGCGTGCGACTACAGACGGTCGCGGCGGTGAGCGCCGCGTGCGACTACAGACGGTCGCGGCGGTGAGCGCCGCGACCGCCTATACGTCCAACACGACGTAGGCGTGCCACCCATCCTCGGTTTCGGTGAGCTCCATCTCGGAGTACGTCACGGCCTTGATCTCCCGCGCGTCGACCACGTCGAGGGGCACGCCCCGCGCGGAGGCCTCCACGACCCACTCGCCGTCGTCGTCGTACACTTCGGTCTCGTGGGCCGCGGGGAGGACGTCGCGCACGTCGCGCTCGTAGATCAGCTGGTCGAGGTAGTCGAACAGGAGGGCCTCGCGGCTCTCTGCGCGCACGGTCATCGAGAAGCGCTCGCCGACGGCGGGGACGGTCTCGGCCATCGCGGCGGTCAGCCCCGCCGCGACCGCCGCGAAGACCGCGGAGAGGCTCTCGGCGGTCGCCTCGACGGCGACGTCGGCGGTGTGGTCCCTGAGCGCGAAGTCCATCACCCGTCCCTTTCGTCGGCGGGCTGTTCAGTGTGTCCGTTCTCGTCGTCCGTCTCGCCGTCGTCTCCCTCGCCATCCGTCTCGCCGTCGTCTCCCTCGCCAT
>JBDGUA010000005.1:8670-19804 GCA_042216345.1 Haloferacaceae archaeon | reverse complement strand
GTCGTCTCCCTCGCCATCCGTCTCGCCGTCGTCTCCCTCGCCATCCGTCTCGCCGTCGTCTCCCTCGCCATCCGTCTCGCCGGTGTCTCTCTCGTCGTCTCCCTCGACGTCACCCCCCTCGGGACGCCGGTGTTCCAGTTCCGCGGGCGTGTACTCGGTCTCCTCGTGGCTCGCGCTCAGTTCGATGTCCTCCGGGACGCGTCCGTCGCCCTCGGCGGTCCCGTCCCGCGATTCGAGCTCCGCGGGCGTCTCCTCGGAGTCGTCGTCGGGGGACGCCTCCTCGCGCTCGCGACGGACGATGTCCTGGGCCGTCGTGGCCCGCTCGGGCGAGACCTGCTCGTCGTAGCGATCGGGGCGGTCCGTCCGGACGCTGGCGTCGCGGCGGACGGTCGGCGAGGACGCGCGCGGATCGAACCGCTGATCGACGCGCTCGACGGAACTCAGCTCGCGCAGTTCTGCGGGCGAGAGCCCGTCCCCCGTCGCGCCGTCGCCGCCCGAGACCGCGACGCCGCTGGTGACGACCGCCCGGATGCCCTCCTCGACGGACATGTCCACGTCCATCACCGTCTCCTCGGGCACGTGGACGAGGTGGCCGCCCATCACGGGGTTCGGCGCCAGCGGCAGGAACAGCGTCACCATCCGCTCGTGGCCCGTCGGCTCGCGGAGTGGGTCGGGCGTCTCGGTGGTGACGAACCCCAGGGTGTAGGCTCCCTCGTGGGGGAACTCCACGAGCTTCACGTCGCGGAAGCTCTGCGTGTCGCTCTCGAGCATCACGTCGCTCATCTGCCGGAAGCTCTCGTAGACCGAGCCGACCCCCGGGATCTCCGAGATGGCGTAATCGAAGTAGTCGACGGCGCGCTCGCCGTACCGCGAGGAGTTCATCACGATGCCGACCAGGAGGATCGAACAGAGGAGCAACGGCGGGATGGCCAGCTCGAACAGCGTCTCGGGGCTGACGTTCAACACGCCCGGGACCACGGTGACGACCGGTAGTCCCGCGAGGGAACTCGAGAACAGGTCGAGGTACTTGTAGACCGAGTTGATCGCGATCGTCAACACCAGGACCGTGATCAGCACCGGGACGACGACGGCCAGCCCCGAGATGAACGACTCCCGGAGCAGCGCCCGCGCGGACCGTCGCTGCTCGCGTCGCCGCAGCAGGTCTGGGCCCACCATCGTCCCGGTAGTCTGCCGAGACGGACAAAAAGAACGTGGCCGACGGCCCCCGCGAGATTCCCGCGCTGTCGGCGGTGCGACGGTGGAATTATATTCGACACCGTACTACGAACCCACATAGTGAGCGTCAACGTCGAGATCCGGGTCGACGAGCCCGGGAGCGGCAAACACGCCACCGCGGCGTGGGAGCTGAAAGAGCGGATCCGCGAGCAGGAGGACGTGTTGAAGCAGCGCCGCGGCTTCTTCATGGACGCCTACCGCCGCTCGCGGAGCCACCTGCTGTTCCGCGACGAGGAGCTGGTCGGGTTCGCCTCGGCCCGTCGCGACGGCTACATCCTCTTTCTCGCAGTCGCGCCCGAAACCCGCGGCGAGGGGTTCGGTCGGCGCCTCGTCGCGGAGGTCGCCGACGAACACCGCAGCGTGACCTGCCACGCCCGGGTCACCAACGAACGCGCCCTCGAGTTCTACGAGCACATCGGATTCTCCATCGTGCGCCGCATCGACAACTACTACGAGGACGGCGGCGACGCCTACTACCTCAAGCTCGGCGAAGAGGACAGCATCCGCGGCAAGATCTCGGAGTTCATTCGCGGCTGAGTCCGGGGGCGGGCGCCCCCTCCGGACGCCTCCGGATCGGTCATCCGGCCCTCGACTCCTTCGATTACTCCGTCGGCTGGCTCGACTGCTCCTTCGGCTGGCTCGACTACTCCGTCGGCTCCGTCGACTCCTCGGGCGTGGCCGCCGGCCCGGATCGCCGCGTCGCCTGCGGTGCCTCCTCGTCGCGGAACTCGGTGACCGCCTCCGCCTCCCCGATCGACAGCCTGGCCGTCCCGCTGGTGTCGTCGAAGACGAGGTGCTGGTGGGGGTAGGCGAACTCCACGTCGGCGTCGGACTCCTGGATCAGGTCCCGGAAGTTCTCCCGGACGGTCGCCCGCACCGTGTTCAGCCGATACGGCTTCTCCGCCCAGAACCGGATCTTCAGCGAGATGCCGCTGTCGGCGTACTCGTCGAGGAGGCAGGTCGGCGTCGCCGGGTAGCGCGCCGTGCCGATGCGGATGTCCGGCCCGCCCTCGATGACGCCGGTGGCGGTGCTGGCCGCCCGTTCGAGCAACCGCATCGCCTCGTCGACGTCGCTCTCGTAGGTGATCAGCACCGAGAGCGAGAGCCAGGTGCGCTCGTCCTCCGCGGAGTAGTTGGTCACGTCGCGGTCGCGCATCGTCGAGTTGGGCAGCACCATGAACGTGTTCTGCAGCGTGAACACCTTCGTGTAGCGGATGGTGATGTCCTCGACGAACCCCCGGGTGCCGTCGTCCAGCTCGATCATGTCGCCGATCTCGTAGGGCTGGTCGGCGAGGATGAACAGGCCGCCGATGAAGTTCCCGACCAGCGGCGCGAGCACGACGCCCAGCACCGCCGAGAAGACGGTGACCGAGAGGACGATGTTCCCGAGTTTCAGCCCCAGGACGTTCAGCGCGAGCGTGCCGAAGAGGGCGACGGTCACCAGCCGGACCAGCCGGAGCACCGTCTGGGCGACGCTCTGGCGGCGGAAGCGGCGGGCGATCGTGCGCCCGAGCAGCCGCCCGACGAACTTCGAGAGGTAGATCCCGACCAGGAGGATCGCGAGCGCGAGCACCCAGTCCAGGCCGGGGAACAGCAGCCACTCGGGGAGCCACTGGCCCAGCGTCCGACGGACGGCGGACCCGCCCGTCGCCGTCGCGTTCGCCTGGGCCAGTAGCGCCACCCCGACCCGTCCGGGAGCGATCATGACCGAAGCCTCGCCCGGTCCGGAAAAAAGGGTTGCCATGGCCCCGGGGTCCGCGGACTCCCCCCGCGGCCCCGGTGCGATCGGACCACCCTATAAGACTCCCACCGTCGAACAGCCAGGTATGCCAGACGGAAACCGACCCCACCCCGAGTTCAACATCACCCACGAGACCGAACCCAGCGAGACGCTGCTCGCCGGCTTCTCGTCGTTCGGCCTGGCCGGGTTGACCGCCGTCGACTTCCTGATCGAACAGCTCGACCTGGAGCAGACCGGCCACATCGACGCCGAGGGCCTCCCGACGATCACCCCCTTCGAGGCCGGCCGCCCCCGGTATCCGACCCGCCTGTACTCCCGGGACGACCTGGGGCTCACCGTCCTTGTCAGCGAGCTGTTCGTCCCGGTCTGGGTCGGCGAGAGCTTCAGCGACGCCGTCCTCGACTGGACCGAGCGCAGCGGCGTCGAGGAGATCGCCGTCCTCGCGGGCGTGCCCGTCGCCCACGGTCCCGACGAACACCAGACCTACTACATCGCCAGCGACGACTACCGCGAGACCCGGCTGGCCGAGGGAGTTGTGCCGCCGATGGGCCGGGGGTTCCTCGACGGCGTCAACGCCGCCCTCCTCGACCGGGGGATGGCCTCGCCCCTGGGCGTCTGCGTCTACGTCACCCCCGTCCACGCGCAGGCTCCGGACGTCGAGGCGGCCATCCGGCTGGTCGAGACCGCCTCCGAGGTGTACGACCTCGGCGTCGACGCGAGCCCGCTGAAGGCCTTCGCCGAGGAGGTCGCGCAGTACTACGCCGAACTGGCCGAACGGATGGAGGGCCGCGAGGAGGAACTGCCGGAGGACCGGATGTACATGTGAACCGGATGTTCATGTAAACCGGATGCTCATGTGAGCAGGTGGACACGTGCGTTCGCCATGCCCAGCCCCCGCGGTCGCGGACTGCTTGCGCGACTGCGTCGCGGGTCTGTTCCCCGTCGCGCCCCGGGGCGATTACCGTCGACGCGCGGACCAATCCTGCCACGGCGTGGAGATGGCGCAAGGCACAAGTCCCCGCTTGACCGAAGGGGCTGCATGGAACTCGACGAGATCGACCGGGAGATTCTGCGCATCCTGCAGCAGGACGCCCGAACCCCGTTCAGCGAGATCGCCCGACAGATCGACATGTCGAGCGCGACCGTCCACGAGCGGGTCGGCCGCATGGAGGACGCCGGCGTCATCGAGGGCTACCACGCGAAGGTCGACCCCGCCGAGGTCGGCTTCGCCACCGAGGCGTTCGTCGGGGTCCGCGTCGAGCAGGGCTACGAGGAGGAGATCGTCCCGCGGCTGCGCGAACTCGAACCCGTGCGCGAGATCCACCTCATCGCCGGGAAGCTCGACATGATTCTGCGCGTGCAGGCCCAGAGCCGCGACGAGCTCCGCGAACTCGTCTTCGACCGCCTGGGCAAGATCGACGGGTTCGCCCGGACGAACACGATGGTCATCCTCGGCACCGAGTACGACGAGGAGGGCCTCCCGATCTGACTGGGCAAGAACCCTCCCGGCTTCCCAAGGGCTTTCCTCCGCGCGGACCTCCGCTCGGACATGCGCGTCACGTTCCTCGGAACCGGCAGTGCGATGCCGACCCCGGACCGCGTCCAGACCGGACTGCTCGTCGAGGGCGCCGACCCGCTGCTGGTCGACTGCGGCAGCGGCGTACTCCACCGCCTCGCCGGCACCGAGGTGGGCTACGAGGGCGTCTCGACGGTGCTTCTGACCCACCACCACCTCGATCACGTCGCCGACCTCCTGCCCCTGCTGAAGGCCCGCTGGCTCGCCGACGAGCCGCGCCTGACCGTCGTCGGGCCGGCGGGGACGGAGGCGCTGGTGACTGGCCTGCTGGACACCCACGAGTACCTCCAGGACCGCGTCGACCTGACGGTGCGCGAGGTCGGCGCCCGCGCGTTCGAGGTCGCCGGCTACGCCGTCGAGGGCTACGAGACGCGCCACTCGATGACCTGTCTGGCCTACCGCTTCGGCGACGGGTTCGCCTTCAGCGGCGACACCGAGGCCTTCGACGGCCTCGCGCGCTTCGCCGACGGCGTCGACGTGCTCGCCCACGACTGCTCGTTCCCGGACGGCGTCGAGGCCGCGAACCATCCGACGCCGACCGAACTCGGCGAGACGCTGGCCGGCCACGACCTCGACCGGATCTACCTCACCCACCTCTATCCCCACGCCGCGGGCCGCGAGGCCGAACTGCGAGAGGCCGTCGCCGAGCACGTCGACGGCGAGGTGATCGTCGCCGCCGACGGGATGCAGGTCGGCGTCTGAGCCCGCCCGGGGATGCGACGCCGTGACCCGGGCGCCGCCGGATCAGAACCGTTGAATAGCTCGCGAGGCTGGCCCCTACATGAGCGACAACCGCGACGCCGCCCTGTTCCTCGCCCTGGCGGCGGTCTGGGGGAGCGCCTTCGTCGCCACGAAGGCGGCGCTGGCGGCGATCCCGCCGGTCCTGCTGGCGGCGCTCCGGTTCGACGTCGTCGCCCTCCTGCTGTTCGTCGCCGCGCTCGCCACCGGGCGGCGGCTCCGCCCCCGTGGTCGGGGCGACTGGCTACCGATCCTCACCGGCGGGGCCTTCTCGATCGGGGCCCACCACGCGCTCCTGTTCTCCGGCCAGCAGTACGTCACGTCTGCGGTCGCGTCGACGCTGCTCGGATCGATTCCGGTGCTGACGCCGGTGGCGACGCACCTGCTGCGGACCGACCAGCGACCGGGTGCCACGACGGTGGCGGGACTGCTGGCCGGGTTCGCCGGGGTCGTCCTGATCGCCGACCCCGACCCGGACGCGCTGCTGGCCGGGGCGACCGGGACGCTGCTGGTGTTCGGCGCCGCCGTCGCGTTCGTCCTCGGTGCGGTGTCGACCGACGAGCGCCGGGCGACCCTCTCGCCGTTCGCGCTGCAGGCGTGGATGGCGCTGGTGGGCGCCGGGCTGCTGCACGCCGCCGCGCTCGGTCTGCCCGGCGAGTCGCTGGCGGCGGCGACCTGGACGCCGACCGCGGTGGGGTGGCTGCTCTACCTCGCCGTCGTCCCGGGCGCGGCCGGCTTCTTCACGTACTTCCGGTTGCTCGACCGGCTCGGCCCCCTGCAGGTGGGGCTGCTGGAGTACGCGATCCCGCCGTTCGCGGCGGCGTTCGGCTGGCTCGTCCTCCGGGAGCCGCTGGCGCCGTCGACCGTCGCCGGGTTCGCGACCATCCTGGTGGGCTTCCTGCTGGTGAAGTCGGGGGCGATCGTCCGGGCGCTGGAGCGCTACCGACACCAGCCCGGCTGAGTCGCGCGGCGGGCAGCGCCGGGCGCGCGGCGGGCAGCGTCCGGGCGCGCGGCCTCCCCCCGCCGTGCAGAAAACTTACGGCCTGCGTGGGCGCCGTGGCGGTATGGACGCTCGGTCCCTGCTCGGCTCCCTCCAGCTCCCGATCGCCGGCGCGGGCGCACTCGTCCTCGCGCTGGCGGTGGCATCGACCCTGGCCCTGCCGCCGTCGCCGCCCGACAGCGAGGGGTTCGTCCGCGGGCTGGCGTTCATCGTCCTCTACGTCCTCGCCTGGGGCGGGTTCGTCCTGCTGGCGCTCGGGCTCGCCATCCCGCCCGGCGGGGGCGTCGGCGTCGACTTCACGCGCGGTCAGCGCGCGCTGTTCCTCCTGGCGGCCCTCTCGGGCGCCGGGAGCGTCGTCGTCCCGTTCGCCGCCTTCGCCCTGCTGTACGCCAACCCCACCCAGTTCCTGCTGCTGGTCGGCGCGCTCGTGGCGGTCGCTGTGCTGTCGCTGCTCGGCGGGCTCGGGTGGCGGGCCGGCCAGGCGCTCCGGGCGCGACGGGGGACCGCCTGAGCGACTCAGCCCTCGATGCGGGTGCCGGGAGACTCGCCCTCGAGGAACGCCCGGAGGTCGTCGGGACCGAAGACGTACGAGGTCCCCGGGAGCGACAGCAGCGTCCGGACCTTCTCGGCCATCCCGCCGGAGACGTCGGTGGCGTCGCTGCCGCCGAGCGCCGCGGCGACGTCCTCGAACGACTCGATCTCGGGGACGACGTCGCCGGATTCGTCGAGGACGCCCGGGACGGTCGAGCAGAGCCCGACGCGCTCGGCGTCGAGGCTGTCGGCGAGGCTGGCGACGATCTCGTCGCCCGAGAGCACCGTCGCGCCTTCGCCCGCGTGAGCGACGACGTCGCCGTGGAGCACCGGGACGAACCCCTCGCCGAGCATCGTCCGGACCTGGGCGCTCGGGTGGGCCAGATGCCCGTCGGCGTCGCGGTGGGCCGCCGAGAGCGAGTGCACCGGCAGCGCCGGCACGTCGCGCTCGTGCAGCCGGGAGAGGACGAACGAGTTGAGCGTCTGCATCGCGCCGTGGATCTCGAGGACGGCACCGGCGTCGTGGCTCCCCCGGGTGGTGCTCACGCCGTGTTCCTCGGCGTAGTGGTGGCCGAAGCTCCCGCCCCCGTGGACGAGGACCAGGTCCTCCAGGTCGCCCGCGAGCGCGTCGGCGACGGCGTCGGCGGCGGCGGCGAGGGCTTCCCCGTCCAGGGTCTCGCGGCGGTCCTTCTCGGTGACGACGCTGCCGCCGAGCTTCAGGACGGTCGTCACTCCGCGGTCACCTCCCCGCCGTCGACGTCGTCGGTGCCGGTGTCGCCGTCGACATCGCCACCGATCTCGGGGTCGCCGTCGGCGTCCGCATCCTCGCGCCGGACGCCCTCGGTCGCCAGCTCCGCGCGGAAGGCCTCCTCGCACTCGGGGGCGTACGAGAGGGCCGTCTCCGTCCCGTCGGTCGGGTCGAGCGCGACGATGCAGCCGCCGCCGCCCGCGCCCGTGAGCTTCGCCCCCCGGGCGCCGGCCTCGCGGGCCGCCCAGACCATGGTGTCCAGCGAGCGCGAGGAGACCCCCAGCGCCGCCAGCAGCCCGTGGTTGAAGTCCATCAGTCGCCCGAGTTCCGCCAGCGTCTCGGGGTCGGCCTCGCCCGCGTCCGCCGCCGCGGCGAGGACGGCCTCGCCCTCCCTGACGAGGTCGCCGATGGTGCCGACGGTGTCGTCGGCGAAGCCGTAGGTCTCCTTGAGGTCGCGCACCCCCGAGACCAGCGCGCCGGTGTCGCCGGCGCCGCCGTCGAAGCCGATGACGAAGGGGAGCTCGGGCGCGTCGACCAGCCTGGTGTCGTCGCCCTCGACGCGGACCGCCCCGCCCATCGTCGAGCAGAAGGTGTCCGCGCGGGAGGCCTGGCCCTCCTGGACCTCGTACTCGGCCCGGAAGGCGCGCTCGGCCAGGTCCGCCCGGTCAAGCTCGACGCCCAGTTCGCGGGTCGCGGCGTCGATGCCGGCGACGACGACCGCCGCCGACGAGCCCAGGCCGGCGCCGAGGGGGATCTCGCTCTCGACGGTGATGTCGAAGCCGGCGTCGGGGGCGTCCGCGGCGTCGCGGGCCTGCTCGACCGCGGCGTCGACGTAGCCGATCCCCGCCTCCACGAGCCCCGCCGGGGCGTCCACGTCCGGGCGGTCGTCGGTCGACCCCGCGTACTCGACGGTGAAGCCGTCGAGGCTGAGGTCCTCCGCGTGGACGCGGACGTGGTCGTCCGCGCGGCGCTGGACGGTGACGGTCGCCCGCCGCTCGATGGCGCAGGGGACCGCCGGCTCGCCGTACACCACGGCGTGCTCGCCGAAGAGGTACACCTTGCCAGGAGCGCTCGAAACGGTCATACGCGCTCCTCGCGCGCGCCGCGCATAAGGGTGCGTGGTTCCCGCCCGGCTAACGCTCTCGGTCGGCCCGCTACAGCACGTCGGCCAGGTCCTCGTCAGCCTCGCCCCCGCCGACCGCGCGCTTGACCGCGATGGCGACCACGGTGGCGAGCAGGCTGAGCGCGA
This sequence comes from Haloferacaceae archaeon, assembly GCA_042216345.1. Classification (GTDB taxonomy): domain Archaea; phylum Halobacteriota; class Halobacteria; order Halobacteriales; family Haloferacaceae; genus JBDGUA01. The sequence goes on along the minus strand of JBDGUA010000005.1, from coordinate 10,985 downwards.
CCGCGACGCCGACCAGCTTCAGGGGCGAGGGCCCGCCGGAGTCGAACCCGGCGGCGACCGACCCGGTCTCGGCCTCGCGGGTCGCCGGCGATCCGGCCGCCTCGCTCGTCTCCTCGGACGCGCCCGACCCGGGCATGTAGTTCTCGAAGGACACCCCGTCGTGGACGTGCAACGCGAACAGCGTGATGTCGCTCATACGTGTGTGTACGTCGACTCGGGCCTTAGCCGTTGGGGCGTCGTCGTCGGGTTCCGGCCCCCTATCGTCGGTTTAATCACGGCGCCAACCGACCGGCCGACCATGGAGACTGCACAACGGGAGTTCCTCGAGAACCTCCTGACGACGCCGAGTCCCTCGGGCTTCGAGGCGCGCGGCCAGCGCGTCTGGGTCGACTACGTCTCGGCGTTCGCCGACGAGGTGCGCACCGACGACTACGGCAACGCCGTCGCCGTCCACGAGGGCAGCGGCGAGGGGCCCTCGGTCGCGCTCATCGGCCACGGCGACGAGATCGGCTTCATGGTCCGCCGGATCACCGACGACGGCTTCCTCCGGATCACCCCCGTCGGCGGCGCCGACCGGACGGTCTCGAAGGGCCAGCACGTGACCGTCCACGCCGAGACGCCGGTGCAGGGCGTGATCGGCCAGACCGCGATCCACCTCCGGGACGTCGGCGAGGAGGAGTACGACGACATCACCGAGCAGTACGTCGACGTCGGCGCCGCCGACGGGGACGAGGCCCGCGAACTCGTCGACGTGGGCGATCCAGTCACCGTCTCGACGACTGTGGAGGAACTCCACGGCGATCACCTGGCGGCCCGCGGGATGGACAACCGCATCGGCGTCTGGAGCGCCGCCGAGGGGCTGCGCCGGGCCGTCGAGGCCGACGTCGACGCCACGGTCTACGGCGTCGCGACCGTCCAGGAAGAGCTCGGCCTGCAGGGCGCGAAGATGGTCAGCTTCGACCTCGATCCGGACGTCGCCGTCGCCGTCGACGTGACCCACGCGACCGACCACCCCGACCTCGACGACAGCCGGCGGGGACCGGTCGAACTGGGCGAGGGGCCGGTGATCACCCGCGGCAGCGTCAACCACCCCCGGCTGGTCGAGTTGGCGCGTGAAGCCGCCGCCGCGGGCGACGTGGACATCCAGTTCCAGGCCGCGGGCACCCGCACCGGCACCGACGCCGACGCCTTCTACACCACCCGCGGCGGCATCCCGTCGCTGAACGTCGGGCTGCCGAACCGCTACATGCACACCCCCGTCGAACTCATCGACACCGGCGACCTCGTCGCCGTCGCCGACCTCCTCGGCGAGTTCGCGCGCCTCGCCGGTGACTACGAGGACTTCGCGGTCGAGGTCTGAGGGCTCGATATTTCTCCCCGATTTCTGGCCGATCCGTTCAGCCGCGCTCGAACTGCGCGAGCAGTTCGTCGGCGACCAGGCCGGGGCGCTCGTGCTGGACCCAGTGGGTCGCGCCGTCGACGAACCGGACCCGGCCGTCGTCGCACAGCACCGCGCTCTCGCGGGCCATCGCCGTCTCGAGGAACCGGTCCCCGACGCCCCACAGCACCACCGTCGGCACCGTCACGATTTCCCGAGCGGGACGAGGACGTTGGCGCCCGACTGCGCGGTACCAGTTCATCGAGGCCGTGAGCGCCCCGGGCTGGCGCCACGCGCGGCGGTAGCGCCGGAAGTCGGTCGCCGAGAACGTCCCAGGGTTGCTGCTGGTGCGCATCGTCCGGACCAGCGGCGCGTAGTCGCCCACGCGGGCGAGCCGTTCGGGGAGCGCCGGCACCTGCAGGTAGAGGAAGTACCACGATCGGAGGCGCTGGCCCCAGTCGTGCCGGAGGTGTCGAGCCATGACAGACGGGTGGGGGACGTTGACCGCCGCGAGGGTGGCAAGGCGGTCGGGGCGGTGTAGCGCCGTCCACCAGGCGACGGCGGCCCCCCAGTCGTGGCCGACGAGGTGCGCGCGCTCGCGACCGAGGGCGTCGAGCAGTCCCACCACGTCGCCGGCCAGCCTGTCGAGGCCGTAGGCCGACACCCCCTCGGGCTTGTCGCTGCGGTTGTACCCGCGCTGGTCGGGCACCGCGACGCGGTAGCCCGCCTCGACGAGCGGTCGGATCTGGCGGTGCCAGCCGTACCAGCACTCCGGGAAGCCGTGGAGCAGCACCGCCAGCGGGCCGTCGTCGGGGCCCGCGAGGACGGCGTGCAGGCGCACGTCGCCGACGTCGACCAGGACTGACTCGCCGGGCACCCCGGACTCCGCGACGAGGGGGTCGATCGGGCCGGCGTCGACGACGCCGTCGACGTCTCC
>JBDGUA010000005.1:0-8570 GCA_042216345.1 Haloferacaceae archaeon | reverse complement strand
ACTCCGCGACGAGGGGGTCGATCGGGCCGGCGTCGACGACGCCGTCGACGTCTCCTGGGGCGACGCGGGCGGTGGCGTCCCGGTCGGTCGCACGGGCGACGTCCCGGTCGGTCGCGCGGTCGGCGTCGGTCATCGTCAGACGGCGACGACCCAGGCCCGGTAGTCCGGGTCGCGCCCGTAGACGGCCTGGAGGACGCGGTCGGCGAACTCGGCCAGGCGGTTTGCGTCGGCGCGGGCGCTGATCCGGACGTTCGTGCCGTGGGCCTCTTCCGGCGTCTCGAGCTGGTCGATGCGGAACTCGGGGTAGTCGTTCAGCAGGTCCTTCAGCGCCGTCAGTTCGTCGTCGGTGCAGTCGACGTTGAAGGTCCGGTCGGCGAACTGGACCCACGGCGTCGAGTGCTCGGGCGCGTCCTCGGGGAGGTCGTCGGCCGCGGCGGCCTCGGTCTCGGTCGGCTCGGCCTCGATGGTGAGGAAGGCGCTGCCGCGCTGGCGGTGGGCCTCGATCGCGTCGACGAAGAGCTTCCGGCGCTCGGTCGTCGAGTCCGCGTCGAATCGGGTCATAGTCGACTCTACAGCAGGGCGCGTGAAAAACCCGTGCGCGATCCGACTGGAGGGCCAGCGGGTGCGACCCTGGCGGAGCCGCCGCCTGCGGGTCCGACCCCGGCGGCGCCGCCTGCGCGACCCGCGGGCGCCCCGTGGGCGCGGACGCATTTCTACAACTCTTTACGTGATGCGTACGACCGTCGAGACATGGGTGACCAGCACGTCCTGCTGCTCGGTGCGCCGGGCGCAGGCAAGGGGACGCAGAGCAAGCGCCTCGCCGAGGAGTTCGGCCTCGAACACATCACGACGGGCGACGCGCTCCGCGCGAACAAGGACATGGAGACCGAGTACGGCACGCCCCGCGAGTACATGGAGGCGGGCGAGCTCGTCCCCGACGAGGTCGTCAACGAGATCGTCGACGCCGCGCTGGCGTCGGCCGACGGCTTCGTCCTCGACGGCTACCCGCGGAACCTCTCGCAGGCGGAGTACCTCGACGAGGCGACGGACCTCGACGCGGTCGTCTTCCTCGAGGTGAGCACGGACGTCCTGGTCGACCGGCTCACCGGCCGGCGCGTCTGCAGCGAGTGCGGCGCCAACTACCACGTCGAGTTCAGCCCGCCCGAGGAGGCGGGCGTCTGCGACGAGTGCGGCGGCGAGCTGATCCAGCGCGACGACGACACCGAGGAGACCGTCCGCGAGCGCCTGCAGGTCTTCGAGGAGAACACCGAGCCCGTCGTCGAGTACTACCGCGAGACGGGCGACCTGGTCGAGGTCGACGGCGAGCAGACGCCCGACGAGGTCTTCGCTGACGTCCGCGAAGTCGTCGCCGAGGCCGACGCGTAAGCCGTCGGAGCCCCGAGAACCGACCGATAACACCGATTTTCCCGATCCTCCGGGGACCGGCGGCCACGACGTTTCCCCGCTACGCCGAATCCCCCGTCGCCCCCCGGAGACTCCCCGCGATCCGCGGGGCCGAGAGTAAAAGCTTCTTAACCGGTCCTGACATACCGACTCCCAATGGCACGGATCGAGCAGAAGACCCGGGACCTCGCCGAGGACCCGGAGATGCGGACGGCCATCGAGACCGTCCTGGACCGCGCGGAAGGCGGCCAGATCGACTGGGTCGACGTCCGCGACGAACTCACCAGCGGCCAGTGGGGCCGCCTCATCGAGACGGGGATTCTCGCCGACGGCGAGGGAGGGTTCGAACTCGCCGACGCCGGGGCCACGCGCGCGGGCCTCTCGGAGTCCCCGGCGTCGACCGGCACCGACTCGGCTCCCGCCGACGAGGACGACGTCGAGGAGACCACCTGGTCGAAGTGGGACAAGGGGGCGGCCATCGTCACCGTCGCGCTGTTCGTCGGCTACTCCTGGTCGCCGATGCGGGACCTGGTCGGGACGACGATGGACGTCATGCTCGGCCCGCTGGCGGACCTCCTGCCGTTCTACGCGGTCGTGATGGTGCTGGCGCTGGTCACCGGCCTCTACTCCTCGCTGCTGCAGGCGAACCTGATGAACAGCGAGAAGATGGCCCAGTACCAGGAGCGCGTCAAGGAGCTTCAGGAGCGCAAGAAGCAGGCCAAGGAGGCCGGCAACGACGCGGAACTGGAGAAGATCAACGAGGAGCAGATGGAGGCCATGGGCGACCAGATGGGGATGTTCAAAGAGCAGTTCCGCCCGATGGTCTGGATCATGCTGCTGACCATCCCGGCGTTCCTCTGGATGTACTGGAAGATCGGCATCGGCAACCCCCAGGACGTCTACGGGACGATCGTCTTCCCGCTGCTCGGCCAGGTCCACTGGAAGGACCCCGTCCTCGGCCCGATGCAGGCGTGGATCGTCTGGTACTTCCTCTGCTCGATGGGCTTCACCCAGATCATCCGGAAGGGGCTCAACATCGACATCACGCCGAGCACGTGATCGGCGGCGCGCGACCGCCGACCGTCTCCCCGCTCACGAGTCGTCCCGACTGACGACGCGACCTCTCTTCTCCTCCCGCTGCGGTACGCACCCGCTCGGCGTCGTCGGAGCCCCCGGCGATTCCGCGCTCGGTTTCCGTGATGCGATTCTCGTGACGCGACGCACCACCGGGTCCGGACACCGGGCTCCGGGTGACTGTCGCTGCCGCGGGGAGCAGCGTCGCTACGGACGCGCGAAAACGGGGAGCGGCGTGGCTACTGAACGCGTGAAAACGGGGAGAACGCGGCGGTTCAGATGCGGCCCTGGCTCTCGACGGCGACGGACTCGACGCCCTCGACCTCCGCGAAGGCGTTCTCGATGGCCTCGGTGCCGCCGGCCTCGTCGGGGATGACGACGGTCGGCAGGAGCGCGACCAGGCCGAACGCGACCTCCTCGCGCTCGAAGCCCTTGATCTTCGCGCCCTCGGGCAGCGACTCCTCCAGGCGCTCCTGGAGCTCGTCGAGGTCGATCTCGGGGCTCTGCGGCATGATCTTGATCTTGGCGGCGACTTTTCCCATGGTTACGGTCCGGTGAATCCGCAGTCGGGGCACTCGTAGAGGTTGCTCTGCTTGCGGCACTTCGAGCAGCGGTTGATCTCGTGTCCGCAGTCGGGACACTTGAACGACGCCGCGCTCATGCCGGCGATGTTGATACCACAGGAGACGCACTGGCGCCTCTTCTGGCCCTCCTCAGCTTCGCTCATACTCGAATACACCGCGGCGCGACTTTTAATCGTTGTCTTTCGGGGGCGTGCGGAACCGGGAGACCGCGTCAGGCCGCGGCGTGGTCGTCGGACCCACGGCTCACGGCCCCCCGGTCGACGAGGGCCACCGACGCCGACCCCTACCCGCCGAGGGCGAGCGGCCCGATGAGCACCCCCATCAGGTGGACGCGTCTCGTCCTCAGTCGCACCGGCACCAGGCCGACCAGCGTCGCCGCCGCGAAGACCGCGAGCCCCACCGCGCCCGCGAACAGCAGCGAGAGGAGGACGAGGAGCGCGAGGACGCCCAGCGAGAGCCGGCGCTGGTCGACCCGCCCCGCGGCAGCGAGGTAGCGGTCGCCGACGACCAGCACGAGCGCGAAGCCGAGCGCCGCGGCGGCGACGGTCGCGGCGAGCAGCACCGGGAGGGCGAGCGGCACCGCCGTGGCCTCCAGCGCGACGAGCACGCCCGTGCGCGGCGATCCGAGGGCGACGAGCGCGACGAGGGCGAACAGCGCCGTCGCCGTGTTCGCGCCGCTGGTGGCGACGACGTACCCCCGCGCCCCGCTCCGCCCCGGGACCGCCGGCAGCGCCAGCACCGAGGCCACTCCCGCGGAGACGCCCGGGAGGTACCCCACCAGCGCGCCCGCGATCGTGCCGGCGAGCGCGGTCACGCCGAGGTCGAACCGCGGCATCGTCACCGCGGGCGAACCCTGCGGCGGGACGCCGGCGCCGTCCATGGCGTCCAGCAGCACCGGCGCGCCGAACAGCCCCGCGAACAGCGGCGCCAGCGTGCCGCCCGCCGGGAGGACGCCCCCGGTCGGCGCGTCGAGCGTCAGGACTCCGAGTCCGGCGCTCAGCGCGAACGCGACCGCGCCGGCGACGGCGGCCCGCCGCGAGGGCTCGGTGGCCAGCAGGAGCAGCACGACCCCCGCCAGCACGAGGGGGAGGTACGCGCGGACGGCGGGGTAGACGGCGACGGCGACCCGGGTGACCGGGATCGCCAGCGCCAGCGCGAGCACCGTGGCGAGGCCGCTCCCCAGCGCCGAGAGCCGGAGGGCCTCGCGCCCCCGGCCCGCCAGGACGAGTCGATGGCCCGGGAGGGCGCTGGCCGCCAGCGACGCGTCGGGGACGCCGAGCGCCAGGGTCGGCACCACGTCGAGGAAGGTGTGGACGGTGCCGGCGGCGAGCATGGCGCTCCCGACCGCCACCGGCGGCCCCGGAAGGCCGGGGGCGACCGCCGCCAGCAGGAGCGCGAAGTTGTTGGCGTGGACCCCCGGCGTCAGCCCGCTGACCGAGCCGAGCGCGACGCCGGCGAGGACGTATGCCACCGTGACCAGCGAGGCCGGGGCGCTCGCTGGGGGCCAGGCGGGGACGCCGACGGCGGGCCAGGCGGAGACACCGACGGCGGACCAGGCGGGGACACCGAGGGCGGGCCAGGCGGAGACACCGAGGGCGGGCCAGATCGGGGCGAGCGCGAGTGCGGCGAGCGCGGCTGCGGGGCCGGTTCCCATCCGGGCGGAGTGGTCCCGTCATCGCCCATAAGGGTTCGCGCCCGGGGCGCCGCGTGTGGTCGGCGGTCGGACAGCTCCGCGCGTGCGGTCGAACCTCGCGCTCGTGCACGGGGCGCGTAGCAGTCGCTCACGCACGGCGTCGAAAGAAAGGTCGGATCTGGGGTGGCCGATTCAGCCGAACAGCTCGCCGAGGCCCTCGCCGGAGGCCTCCTCGTCCTCTTCTTCGTCCTCCTCCTCTTCGGCTTCGGCCTCTTCCTCGGCCTCCTCCTCGGCCTCCTCCTCGGCGCCACCGGCGGCGCCGCCAGCGGCGGCACCCGCGGCGGGCGCGGCGGCGGCCGTCTCGATGGCCTCCTCGATGTCGACGTCCTCCAGCGCGGCGACGAGGGCCTTCACGCGGGACTCCTCGACGTCGACGCCGGCGGCCTCGAGGACCGCGGTGATGTTGTCTTCGTTGATCTCTTCGCCGGTCTCATTCAGGATGAGTGCAGCGTAAACGTATTCCATTGTTCTGTGTTGTGTGGTGTGTTGGTCGAAAGTCGATCAGCCGAACATGTTGCCGAGGGCCTCGCCGCCGTCCTCCTCCTCGTCGTCCTCGTCGTCTTCTGCTTCTTCGGCGGCTTCCTCAGCTTCGGCTTCTTGCTCCTCCTCCGCTTCCGCAGGCTCCTCGACGGCGGGGGCCTCGACGCCCCGGAGCTCCTCCGGGAGCGCCTCCTCGTCGTCGATCTGCGCGGCGAGCGCGCGGACCTGGGCGTCGGCCTTGCTCACGAGGTCGGGCATCAGCTCCGGGTCCTCGATGGCGGCGTAGAGGCCGACGTTCTTCGCCTCGCCGGCGGCCTTCGCCAGCAGCTGGCCGGCGGTCCGGGCCGTCGGGTAGGTGGCGTTGATCGAGAGGTTCCGCGCCGCGGCGGCGGCGGACTGGATGTCCGTGCGGTACTCCTCGACGTCGATGGCGAGCTCGTCGGGCTCGAAGAGCACGCCCTCGCTGTAGACGGCGCGCAGGTCGAGGCCGACCTCCTTCGGCTCGATGCCGAGTTCGCTCAGGACGTTCGCGAGGTCCTCGTCGACGGTCTCGCCGGCGTCGAGCACCTTCGAGTCCGAGAGCACCTTGATCGAGCCCTCGTCGATGCGCGCGTCGGCGCCGACCTGCTGGAGCTCGCCCACGAACGGGCCGGGGTCGATCCCGGTGTCACCCTCGGGGATGACGATGTCGTTGGGGGCGGTCTCGCCGGCGTTGATCGGCGCGGCGGTCTTCGAGGCCTCGAGCTGCTTGTAGAGGCCGAAGGGGTTGTCGTTGGTGCCGATCAGGCCGACCTGCCCGTCGATGAACTCGACGAGCTGTTCGAGGCCGTCGTCGACGTCCTCGAGGGCCCGGATGGCCAGCGTGTTGCGGCTCATCCGGAGCTCCGCCGATCCGTGCAGGTCGCGGCGCATCAGCTGGAGCTGCCGACTCGGGATGCCGGCGACGCCGACGACGCCCACGCTGTCGTAGGCGTCGACGAACGCCTCGAGCTCGTCGACCTCCTGGCGCTTCCACTGCGGGATGGTCTCGGTGCGGCGTTCGGCTTCGCTCATGCGGGCACCTCCACGGCCGGGCCCATCGTCGTCTTGACGAACAGGCTGTCGATGTTCAGGGGGCCCTTCTCGAGGCTCGCCTCGAGACGCCGGACGATGACGTCGATGTTGCTGGCGATTTCCTCGGCGGACATGTCCTCAGCCCCGACGCGCGTGTGGAACGTGCGCCGGTCGCGGCTGCGGAGCTGGACGGTGTTTTTCATGCGGTTGACCGTCTCGACGACGTCGTCGTCGGGCTGCAGGGGCGTCGGCATCTTCCCCCGGGGACCGAGGACGGTACCCAGGTAGCGACCGATGTCCTGCATCATGCTGGCTTCCGCGATGAAGAAGTCCGTGTCGTCGGCCAGGTCCTTGGCGGCGTCGTCGTCGTCGCCGAGCTCCTCCAGTTCGTCGGGCGAGAGCACCTGATCGGCGACGTCTTCGGCCCGGAGCGCGGTCTCGCCGGTGGCGAAGACCACGATCTGGGTGTCCTGGCCGGTTCCTTCCGGCAGGACGACGCCTTCGTCGATACGATTCGATGGGTCGTTGAGATCTAGATCGCGCAGGTTGATGGCGAGATCGACCGTCTCGCGGAAGTTCCGCGGCGGCGACTCGTCGAGTGCGCGAGAGACTGCTTCCTCTATTGTGTCTGCCATTATTCACCTCCGTAGTACGCTCGTAGGCTCCTACGGGTCAGTGAAACAGGCGATTGCCTGTCTCACCGGAACGTGGGTCATGACGGACTTAAAGCCGTCGAAGCGCGCCCCCGCGGGCGGTTCGCGTCGGCGACGCGCGACGGCTCCTGGCGGTTCCCCGACCGTTCGCGGAGGTGGCTCGAGCGTCGTCCCTCCCCCCACTCCGGCGACGTCGCCGCCGGCGGTTCACTCCTCGCCCTCGCCCTCGCCCTCGCCCTCGGCGTCGCCGGCCGCTGCCGGGTCGCGCACGCGGACGAGTTCCGTGTCGGTGTAGCTCAGGACCAGGTCCCCATCCTGGTTGCGCGTCTCGACGGACATGGTGACGATGCCGTTGGCGGGGTCGCCGCTCGAGCGGCGCTTCTCGTCCATCGTAATCGTCGCCGTGAGAGTGTCACCCGGACGGACCGGTCGGTGCCAGGTCACGTCGTCGATGGAGAGTCCCGCGATCACCGCCCGGTCGCCGCGGTAGCCCTCGACCAGCAGGCTGACGGTGAGGCTAAGGGTGTGATAGCCCGAGGCGATGAGCCCGCGGTGGGGACTCTCTTCGGCCCGCTCGGGGTCGGTGTGCATCGTCAGCGGGTCGAACTGCTCGGCGAAGGAGACGATGTCCTCCTCGCTGACGGTGACGCTGCCGCACTCGTAGGTCCGGCCCACCTCGACGTCCTCGTAGAACTCGTCGCCCGCGAAGTAGTCCGGGCCCTCCGGGAGTTCGTCGTCGGTCATGGGTGGGAGGTCCCTGCGCCCGGTGAAACGGTTTGTGATCCGTGGGCGGGTCGGTAACCGGGGAGTGGAGCCGGCCAGTGTGGCGCCGTACCTGAACCACCGGCGCCGTCGCTCGCCGACCGAAAACGGGTGAGAAGTGGAACCGGGCGTCGACGCCGCGGTTGCGGAGTCGTTCGAATTACGCCGCTGCTTACGCAGCCGCTTCTTCGGCGAACACAGCGAAAACGCGCGAAGCGCGTTTTCTGGCCTTTGCTTCGTCAGCAGCGGACTTACGCCGCTGCTTCCTCAGCAAAGACGTCGTCGTACTCGCCGGCGTCGATCTTCTCCTTGAAGTCGCGGGGGTCGTCGCCCTCGATGGTGACGCCGAGCGTGACGCAGGTGCCGACGACCTCCTTGGAGGCGTTCTTCAGGTCGTAGGCGAGCAGGTCCGAGGACTTCTGCTGGGCGATCTTCTTGACCTGGTCGACGGTGAGGTCGGCCACGAAGGTCTCCTGGGGTTCGCCGCTGCCGGTCTCGAAGCCGGCCTCGTCCTTGATGAGCTCCGCGGTCGGGGGGACCCCGACGGAGATCTCGAAGGAGCCGTCGTCGTCGTAGTCGACGGTGACGGGCACCTCCATGCCGTCGAACGCGGCGGTCTGCTCGTTGATCTCCTCTACGACGGCCTGCACGTCCACCGGCGTCGGCCCGAGTTCCGGTCCGAGCGGCGGGCCCGGATTCGCCTGCCCGCCGGGGACGAGCACTTCGATGGTTCCAGCCATACGTGCAAATGCTCCGCCGCGGCTTTTAACGGTTGTCTTTCGGTCGATGGAGTGGGAGAGCGCGACACGGGACGGCCCCGGGTCGAGCCGTCCGCCCCGCCAGCGAGCCGTCCGCCCCGCCAGCGAG
>JBDGUA010000014.1:67027-73500 GCA_042216345.1 Haloferacaceae archaeon | reverse complement strand
AGTGAAACGTTACATATGCCGCCAGATATATCCCACTCGCAACACGTTTGTTACCAACACCCGTGGGGACCGGCCGATCGACGGGGCCGTCTAGATCCCGCCAGGGGGTATCCTGACACCATGACACTGGATCCACCACCATCGGCCGAAGACGATACGAGTCGAGGGGGCCCGAAGGACGTGGGCGACGTCGTACCGGAATTCGAACTCCCGGGTGCGGGCGAGGACGGTATCGAACTGTTCAGCCTCTCGGAGTTCACGCGAGAGGGCGCACTCGTCGTCTCATTCTACCCCTTCGATTTCAGCCCGGTTTGCACGAACCACCTGTGTTGCTTCCGTGACGCGGAGTGGTTGGGCATCACCGAAACCGTCGACGTCGTCGGGATCTCCGTCGACAGTGCCTACGCCCACCGGCGGTTCCGGGACGAGTACGACCTCCCGTTTCCGTTGCTCTCGGACCGCGACGCCTCCGTCGCGTCGGATCTGGGTGTCCGGTACGACCGGTGGGAGGACCATCCGGCAGTGTGCCAGCGATCGCTCTTCGCCATCGACGACGAGCAGACGATCAGATATCGGTGGCACGCGGGGGACGCGACGGAGCAACCGGGTCCGGGGGAACTCGAGGCGGCTATCGGGTGGCTCTGATGACCGGAGACAGCGCCAGGATGACCTGTACGTGTGGGAACTCCCTGGAATTCGACCGGGACGCGAGCCGAGTGCAGTGCGAATGCGGCGCACTCTTCGTCGTCACGATCACTCAGATCATCGACCCCGACGAGCATCGGGCCTGAGCGTTGGCAGTGCCACGGTTCCCGTCCGGGAGCCGACACAGGCCTCGTTCCCGGGCAGGTCGCCCTGTACCCCGTCAGTCGCGGAAGTACGCCGCGTCCTCGAAGGCCTCGTCCTCGCCCTCGACGGCGACGACGTCCAGCGCCGTGACGACTGCCCCGACGCCGAGCAGCCCTGCGAGGCTGGGCTCGGTCCGGCCCTCGTCGCCGGAGACCAGTTCCTTGATGTAGAGCCCGCCCTCGCCCTCGACCTCGACGGTGGCGTGGCGGTCGTCCGTCAGATCGCCCTCGATCCCGTAGACCGTCCGGGTCCGCGTGCGGGCGGCCCGGCGGTGGTCGACGCGGTTGGGCGTGTACTGCTCGATGGTGGCGCCGTCCAGATCCGCGAGGGCCTGCCCGAAGGCGTCGGCGGCGACGTCCCCGTCGAACTCGACCTCGGCGCGGTAGGTCTTGCGGGCGTCGAGTTCCTTCACGCGCTCGACCATCTCGTAGGTCGCGAGCCGGAGCCCCTCGACCTCGACTTTCCCCTCGGCGAAGGCGTTCACGTCCTCCTCCAGGCGCGCCACGTCGACCTCGCGGGTCCGGGGCTCGAACACCTCGACGACGAACGGGCGACCGGTCCCGAGCATCCGGGCGTCGACGTCCTCGCGGCCCGCCCCGTGGAACGAGGAGTCCGTGCCGCGCATGACGTCCTCGACGACCGGCGCGACCAGCTGCTCGACGCTCTCGTCGTAGAGGTAGCCCGACCCGCCGCAGTGGTCGCAGACCTCGCTGCCCTGGCGACCGCTGGCGTGGCACTCCCGGCAGGGCCACTCGGTCTGCGGGATGCCCCGCTTCAGTTTGCGGTACCGACCGTAGACGAACGCGGAGTTGATCTGGCGCTCGACGCGGTCGCCCTCGACGTCGAGGGTGAACTGCACGTCCGGGCGCTCGAAGTCGACCTCCGTGTCGGTGAGCCGACCCACGCGCTTGCCCACCTCGCGGTTGAACGCGCGCTTGAACGGCTCGCCCGCGTCGACCGGGAGGTCGGCGTCCTCCCGGAGCAGGCGGTCGTTCTCCTCGACCAGCGGCGGGACCCGGGTCCCGACCTGGTAGGTCTCGAACGCGACGTCCTCGACGGTCGCGGCGGCGCGCTCGGCCCACTCGTCGTACTCCTGGCAGCGGCCCTCGCAGACCCAGCAGTCCTCGCCGGCGTCGGGCTCGGGCTCCTCGTCGTCGTCGAGCGCGACGGCGATCCGCAGCGACTCGCCGCGCTGGCCGTTGGTCAGCCCGTGGCTCCGGTCGGCGAAGACCCGACCGAGACAGGCGTCGCACACCGGCCCCGCGGCGAGCACGCGCCGGGCGTCCTCGAGAATGCTCATGGCCCCCGTCGGGGCGGACGGCCTAATTGCCTTGCTATTCGAAGGGTGCCGCCGGCGACCGTCGTCGCCGTGGGCCGCGCCGGGGCGCTATCTCACCACCCCGGCGGACCGTAGCGCCGGGGCGGCGTCTCACTCCCCGTCGGCGTCGACGCCCCGCACCGTCACCTCCCGGACGCCGAAGCCGTCGACGAGCTGAGCCGCGAGCGCCTCGGGGTCGGCGGGGTCGACGCCCCCGTCGTCGGGGCGGACGCGGACCCGGGCCTCGGCGTCGAGGCGGACGTCGTTGAGGCCGGGCCGGACGTTCCGGACCCGGAGGTCGGCGACGGCCTCGACCCCCGGGGCGCGTTCGAGCAACCGACGGACGCCGTCGACGAGGTCGCCGGGACCGTCGCGGCCGACGAGGACTTCGAACCGTGCCTGTGCGATCACCGCGGGTGGCTTCTGGATGGCCATGAGGCCCCCGGCGCGAGTCGAACGCACGCCGCCGGGTCGACGGCTCCAGCGATCCGCCCGGAGACGCCGGGCGAACCGCACGGGGGCGGGCGTGGCACGCCAGCGCGTCACTGGCCGAGCCACGGCTCCGCGGGCGCGCAGCGTCGACCGCGTCGACGGGACGCCGTGGCGACGCGCCACGCGTCGACGACGGAGCCGACGGTCACCGACGGCCGGAAGCGACGAGGAGAAAACTTTGCCCAGTTCCACCCCGCCGCGGTCCAGCGGGGCGAGAGCCCCGATCAGACGTCGGCGGTGGACTGAGCGCACGCGGAGCGGGACGCCGCACACCCACAGCCGCAGGCGGGCGGCCGAGCGCCGGGCGCGCCGCTACTCGCGGCGGCGGTCGGCCGGTGGATGGGTGCGGCGGTCATCGTTCGCTCCTGCCCGCGTCGAATACGGGCGAGTACGCGAAGTAACCCGTCACGGCCACTTAGGTCTTGCTGGGCTGTGAGAACGCCTCCCACGCGTCGTGTCGCGGAAGAGCAGCGGGGTGACACGGGTCAACCACTCACAAACACCATAAACAATCATTAAGTTTCCGGGGCTGCAAGTCGCGCTCACGATGCCCGCACCCGTACACGCCGTCGGCCACGCCCAGGAACGACCGAGTGCCGTGTCTCGCGGTGCGCCGCGATGCAGCGACGACCCGCCCACGACAGGACCCTGATGCCACGCCAGCGACCGACCAGACGCACGCCCCACGAACTGCCCCGGACCGTCACCCCCGACGGTCGACGACTCACCGTCCGCCTGCTCCGCCCCGCCGACCGCGAGGACCTCGTGAGCATGTACGCCCGCTTCGGCGAGTGCGACCGCGCCCAGGGGGTGCCGCCGGCCGGCGAGGCCGCCATCGACGACTGGCTGGACGGCCTCCTCGACGGCGAGCACGTCGTCGCCGTCTCCCGGGGACGGCTCGTCGGTCACGCGGGGCTGTTGCCCTGCGGCGACTGCGCCGAACTGCTCGTGTTCGTCGACCCGCGCTCCCGCGGCGTCGGCGTGGGAACCCGTCTCCTCCGGTCGCTGCTGGCCCGCCACGACCGACGCGAGGCCGGAACGGTTCGCCTGAGCGTCGAGCGAGACAACGAGGCCGCGATCGCGCTCTACCGCACGTTCGACTTCGAGATCTGTAGCCGACAGCGCCGCGAACTGGTGATGGAGCGTCGGGGCTGAAACCGGGTCCCGACCGAACTCGGAAGGCCCCCGAGCCGGCCCCACCGAGTCGGTCGTTCACACGCCGCGAAGCCGGTCTTCCCCGAACGGTATTTACGTCTCCGCTCTGAGAGCCGACGTAGACGCCACCCGTCCGGTCCCCCAGATGCACGCACACAGCCGCCACGACGCCGTTCGAGACGACCAGGCCGCCGTCCGCGCCGCGCCAGCCCCCGGAGAATCGTTCCGCGACGACCGCGACCGCCGCATCGACGTCGAGGCCTACGGCGACGGCCCCCTCGACGGCGACCGCGAGGGCCTGGTCGACATGTACGCCCGCTTTGACACCGCCGACCGCGCCCAGGGTCTGCCGCCGCTCGACGGCGCGGCCCGGGGTCGCTGGCTCGACCAGGTGCTCTCGGGCAGCAACGTCCTGGCCTGGCACCGCGACCGGGCGGTCGGCCACGCGGCGCTGCTGGCCGACGGCCGGGGGAGCCACGAACTCGTCGTCTTCGTCGACAGCCCCGCCCAGGGCGCCGGCGTCGGCTCCGCGCTCCTCGGCGCGCTCCTGCGGGCCGCCCGCGACGGCGACGTCGCCCGCGTCCGCCTGAGCGTCGAGCCGAGCAACCGGGCCGCCGTCGCCCTCTACCGGAAGTTCGGCTTCGAAGTCGTCGCGGAATCACCGATGGAACTCGAGATGGCCCGCGACCTGTGAGGGCTGGCCAGGACTCGAGACCTGAGAGGACTGACCACGACTCGAGACCTGTGAGCGCCGGCCACAGCTCCGCCGTGGGGGTAACCCACACGCCGTGCCGAGGTCAACGTCCTTAATCCGCTCCCGCCCGGAGTGAGAGACGAATGACTGCCGCGATCGAGACGGAGGACCTCCGCAAGCGCTACGCGGATGTACAGGCGCTGGACGGGGTGTCCCTGACGGTCCCCGAGGGCTCCTTTTTCGGGCTGCTCGGGCCGAACGGCGCGGGCAAGACCACGTTCATCAACATCCTCGTCGGCCTGGTGCGCAAGACCGGCGGCGAGGCCGCCGTCTTCGGCCACGACGTCGAGGCCGACTACCAGCAGGCCCGCGACGCCATCGGACTGGCCCCCCAGGAGTTCAACGTCGACCGCTTCTTCCCCATCCGCGAAGTCCTGGAGCACAAGGCCGGCTACCACGGGATCCCCAAGTCGGAGGCCGGCGAGCGCGCCGACGAGGTGCTCAGGCGCGTCGGCATCTACGACAAGCGCGACACGCGCTTCGACTGGCTCTCCGGCGGGATGAAGCGCCGGTTCATGCTCGCGCGGGCGCTGATCACCGACCCCGACCTGCTGATCCTCGACGAGCCCACCGCGGGCGTCGACGTCCAGCTGCGCCACGACCTCTGGGAGCTCATCACCGAACTGAACGAGCGCGGGACCACCATCCTGCTGACGACCCACTACATCGAGGAGGCCGAGCGCCTCTGCGACGAGGTGGCCATCCTCGACTCCGGTCGCGTGCTGGAGGTCGCCAGCCCCGAGAAGCTGATGGACCGCGGCCCGGACAAGATCCGCATCACGCTGCGGGAGGAGCCGGTGGCCGTCCCCGACTTCGTCGACGCCGAGGAGCGAATCGAGGCCGTCGACCTGGAGGGCGACCAGCTGCTCGTCACGGCCCGGGAGGGCGGGCTCGTCGCCCCGGAGCTGGTCCGCGCGCTCGACGAGGCCGGCCACGAGATCGTCGACCTGGACATCTCGCGCACCTCCCTCGAGGAGGTGTTCGTCGAGATGACCCGCAGCGAGGAGGCCCAGGAGATGGCCGACGAGCAGGTCGACGACGAGGCCCGGGTCGCTTCGGACGGCGGTGCGACGGGCGACGGTGCCGCAGAAGGCGGCGTGGCGGACGGCCGCACGGGCGGTCGATCCGCCGGAGGTGAGCAGCGGTGAACGTCCTCCCCACGGGCTTCAAGACCCTGGTCCGCCGCGAGATCCTGCGGTTCGTCCGCCGGCCGCGGAACACGTTCATCCCGCCGCTGGTGACGAACGTGCTGTACTTCTCGGTCTTCGGGGTGATCCTCGGCAACCGGATCAACGAGATCAACGGCGTCCCCTACATCGTGTTCATCCTGCCGGGCCTGGTGGTGCTCGGGGCCATCTCGAACTCCTTCGAGAACGCCTCGTTCTCGATCTTCCACGGGCGGTGGAACGAGTACATCCACGAGGCGCTGACCTCGCCGCTGTCGTACGTCCAGATGGTCCTGGCGTACATCGTCTCCTCGGCGGTCCGGGGCCTGCTGGTGGGCCTGCTGATCATCCTGGTCGGCGCCTTCTTCACCACCGTGGGCGTCGCCAACCCGGTCTACCTGGTCGTGTTCATGCTGGTGATCACGCTGCTGTTCGCCTCCTTCGGCGTCATCGGGGGGCTGTGGGCCGACGACTTCGACAACCTGACCGTGATGAACCAGTTCATCGTCCGCCCGCTGGTCTTCTTCGGCGGCGTCTTCTACTCGCTCTCGGAGCTCCAGGAGCCGTTCCGGTCGCTCACGCTGCTGAACCCGATGGTCTACATGGTCAACGGCGTCCGCTACGGCTTCATCGGCCAGTCCGAGGTCGACCACAACCTCTCGCTGGTGGTCCTCTCGGGGCTGACCCTGGCGATCATCGCCCTCGACGTCTACCTGTTCAAGCGCGGCTACGGGCTGAC
>JBDGUA010000014.1:0-66927 GCA_042216345.1 Haloferacaceae archaeon | reverse complement strand
CCCTGGCGATCATCGCCCTCGACGTCTACCTGTTCAAGCGCGGCTACGGGCTGACGGACTAGGGGTCGGCGGTTCCTGGGGGGAGAGAGTCGAAGTGTACGGGTCTTCTGGCTCTGCGGGGTCGCCCTCGAAAGCCCCCGGCCGTCTCGCGGAGCGAAACGACGTAAGCACCGCAGGAGCGACCGCAGGGAGCGACGAGGAGCACAGCGAGTTGCAGCCCGCGAGACGGCCAGCCCCTTTCAGTCCCACCCCCGCACCCGCACCGCAGCCACGTCCTCCCCAGCCGATTCGCTCGCTTCGCTCGCTCATCCCTCGCGCGTGCTTGCTCGCGCCCGGAGGCGCTCGCGGCGCGCGCCACCCGCAACGACCGGACGTCGGGAACGAATCCGCTCCAAGGAGGGTCGCAAGAGCCTTCCCCCGCACCCGCCTACCCGCGCCCATGAGAGCGGGAGTCATCGTCGCCGGGGGGCGCTCGACGCGCTTCGGCGACGCCGACAAGGCCGTCGCCGACCTCGCGGGGACGCCGATGATCCGGCGGGTGGCCGACCGGATCGCCAGCGAGGTCGACGAGCTGGTGGTGAACTGCCGGCCCGACCAGGTCGACGCCATCGACGCCGCCCTGTCGGGCTACGGCCACCCAATCCGCGTCGCCGAGGACGAGGAACCGGACCAGGGGCCGATGGCCGGCATCCGGACGGGCCTCCGCGCGGCCGAGGCCGAGTTCGGGTTCGTCGTCGCCTGCGACATGCCGTTCGTCGACCCCGCGCTCGTCGCGCACCTCTTCGAGCGCGCCGCGGGCCACCAGGCCGCCGTTCCGCGGCTGGACGACCAGTGGTTCCAGACGACCCAGGCGGTCTACCACGCCGAGGCGATGGCCGACGCCTGCGACCGGGCGCTGGCCGCGGGGGAACGCAAGATCATCGAACCCCTGTTCGACCTCGACTACGTCGTCGTCGACGAACCGGAGATCAGGTCGGTTTCGACAGTCGACACGTTCGAGAACCTGAACACGAACGAGGAGTTCGAGCGGGCCGTCGCGCGCTTCGAGTAGGCGGCCCTTAACCGACGGAGCGGGCCGAATCCGCGACTGACCCCCGTCCGATACCCGTGTAATATCGGATTACTGAGACAATACTTAAGTCGCAGATTGTGGAGAGGTAGCACATACCAGGGAAGGTGACGATGAGCAAAGCTAGTACCCCCCGTGCGGTCATACACAAGCGGATACTGGACGTCGCGCGCGACCAGCCGAACGCATCGATCGAACGCATCGCCGGCGAAGTGAGCGGGGCGACCCCCGACCTCGTGGATCGGGTCCTCGACGACTACGGTGACCCGGCGGAGGCCGACGCCGAGGCCGTCGGGGACGCGGACGACCCCGAGTTCTCCGTCGAGGAACTCACCGACCGCCAGTGTGAGATCCTCCAGACGATCTACGAGAACCCCGACGCCTCCCAGCGGACGCTCGCGGGGTACCTCGGGATCACCGCGCCCACGGTGTCGCGGCACCTGAACAAGATCCCGAACTGGGACTGGGACCGACGGCTCGAGTTCGGCCGGGTCGTCGTCGAACACGTCGAGTCGAACGGCCGGGGTGCCGAAGAGACCGACGCCGACGAACTCGACGCGGACGAGCCCGACGGCGACGAAGTCGGATCGGCCGGACCCGACGGCGATGAACCGGACAGCCAAGAGACCGAGACAGCCGAACCAGGGGCGAGCGACAGCGGCACAGACGACCCCGACGGCGAGGAGGCCACCGACGAGGAGGCGGAGGCCGACGGCCCCGAGGCGAGCGACGCTCGAGCGACCGAAGAGGAGACCGACGCTAGAGCGACCGAAGAGGAGACCGGCGCTCGTGCGACCGAAGAGGCGAGCGTGGCGGGGATCGACCGGCGGACGATCGACCGGCTCGACGAGCGAATCGAGGGGCTCGAACGGCGCCTCGACGGGGGCGAGGAGCCGCGGCTCGTGCTGGACGACCCCGAGCTCGTCCAGCGGGTCATCCACGTCTGCATGGACGCCGACGCCATCGACGAGGACGACGAGCTCCGGATCATCGAGGCGCTGCTGACCTAGGGATTCGCGCCCGCGACGGGTCCTTCCACGGGCGCGACCACCCCATCCACGAGTGGGCCGCCCCTCCCACGGGCGCGACCGCCCCTCCCACGCGCGCGACGCCGACCTTCCACAAGCGACTTACCGGCCACGCGCGGAGTGGCGGACATGATCGGCGTCGTCGGCGGCGGGATCGCCGGACTCGCGGCGGCCCACCGCCTCCAGCAGGCGGGCCACGAAGTGCAGGTGTTCGAGGCCAGCGACCAGATCGGGGGGCTGGCCGCGACCTACGAGACCGCCGGCGACGACCTCGAGAAGTTCTACCACCACCTCTCGAAGTCCGAGCAGACCATCGTCGACCTCGCCGAGGAGCTGGGGGTGGGCGACCGCGTGGAGTGGCTCGTCGGCGAGAACGCCTACTACGTCGACGGCGTCGTCCACCCGCTGGACACCGCCTGGGAGATCCTCGCGTACCCCCACCTGAGCTTCTACGACAAGTTCCGGCTGGGGATGCTCACCCTGGAGATCGACGTCCGCGGCGGGATCCCCCGCTTCGACACCTACGACGACCTGGCGGACTTCGAGGACGTCCCCATCAAGGAGTTCCTGCTCGAACACGCCAGCGAGGGCGTCTACGAGAACTTCTTCGGGCCGCTGCTCGACGCGAAGTTCGGCGACCGCAAGGAGGACGTCTCGGCGGCGTGGCTCCTCGGGCGCATCAAGTTCCGCGGGGAGCGCGACCTCCTGCGCGGGGAGATCCTCGGCTACCTCGACGGCGGGTTCGGTGTGCTGCTGGACGCCCTCGTCGAGGACGTCGGCCGGGAGAACGTGACCACCGGGGCCCGGGTGACCGACCTCGGCTTCGCCGACGGCGCGGTCGAGTCGCTCACCGTCGAGACCGCCGAGGGGAGCCGAACGCACGAGGTCAGCGACGTCGTCGTCGCGGCGATGCCGAACGTCCTGGAGGACCTGACGGGCTACGAGTGCGACGTCGACTTCCAGGGCGCGGTCTGCGCCGTCGTCACGATGGACGAACCGCTCACCGGGACCTACTGGCTCAACATCGGCCACGACGCCCCCTTCGGGGCGCTGATCGAGCACACGAACTTCGTGCCGCCGGAGCGCTACGGCGGCCAGCACCTCCTCTACGTCGCCTCCTACATCCAGTCGCCCGAGGAGTGGCTCTGGCAGGCCAGCGACGCCGAGATCGAGGAGCGCTGGCTCGACCACGTCGGCGAGATGTTCCCCGCGTTCGACCGCGATTCGGTCGAGCGCTTCCGCCTCGCGCGCAACCCGCGCGCCGCGCCCGTCTACGAGCGTGGGTACCTGGACATGGTGGTCCCCTACGACCTGGGCGAGGCGGTCGGCGACGGGGTCTACTACGCGGGGATGGCCTCGCGGGCGCAGTACCCCGAACGGAGCCTCAACGGGGGCGTCGTCGCGGGCTACGAGTGCGCGGACCGGATCGCGGAGAAACGGAGCGAGCCCGGGCGGTAGCGTCCCCTGGGTCAGCGAATGCTCGCGGACTGGGCGTCCGAGAGATACGCCGCCAGGTCCGTCGTGGAGACGATGCCGATGAGCCCCTTGACCTCGTCGACGACCGGGACGTGGTGGAACCCGCCCTCGAGCATGGTCGTGGCGACGGTGACGATCGTCTCCTGGGGGTCGGCGGTGACGACGTCGGTGGTCATGTACCTGGCCACCGTCGTCTCGGCCTTCGGCTCGCTGTTGGCGACGATGGTGACGAAGTCAGTGGTGGTCAGGATTCCCACGAGGCGGTTCTCCCCGTCGACGACGGGGACCGCGCCAATGTCGTTGTCCAGCAGGACCTGCGCCGCCTCCTCGACCAGCGTGTCTGGCGAGACGGTGTGGAGGTCCGTAGACATGATCCGCGCGGCGAAGATGTCCTCCATTGACGACCCCTATGGCCGGCACTACCAAGAACGTTGCCCGTGCAGCAGGTCGAGGGCGCGTCGGATCGCCCGACCCGATCAAGCGGCGTCCGCTGGGTCCGGGGGCGCAGTCGCCGGCCTGGCGCTCCACTCAGTCGCCGGCCTGGCGCTCCAGTTCGTCGGCGTCCGCGCGCCCGCCGACGTGGAGGTTCCCGTCCTCGTCCTCGACGTAGACGTCGTCGGCGAAGCCGCCCTCGGCGTGGGGATGCTCGGGGGCGTCCAGGTTCGCCGGCGTCGAGGGAGCCTCCGGGATCACCTGGGTGCGGTACTCGCCGAGGGGGTCGTCGATGGCGATGTCGTGGCGCTCGAAAAACTCCGCGTAGCGCTCGTAGTGGGCGTCGAGCTCGTCGACCGGGAACTCCATCATCTCGGTCCAGCCGTGGTTGTAGAAGTCGAAGTTGGCCTGGACGTGGGTGATCTCGCGGGCCTCCGCCTCCGAGTACCCCGCATCGAGGGCGTCGACGTAGGTGTCGAAGGTGCACTCGAAGAAGGCCTCCAGGTGGGCCTCGCGCTCCTCCCGGCGGTCCTCCGCGGCCTTCTCACCGAAGACCCGCACGTGCAGGTCCACGAGGCGGTCCCGGACCACGCCGCCGATCACGGGTGCGGTCAGCGCCTGCTTGGCGGCGAAGTGGCGGACGTTCTGACGGAGCTTCATATCCCGCCGTAGAGCCCGTCGGGCCTTGAAGGGCACGGAAGGTGCACTGGACGGCGGACGCGGAAGGGCATCGTGCCGCGGACGTGAGAGCGCACCCTGCCGGGCGCGACCACCGCGTCGGACCGCGAGGATGTCGAGGAGGACCGCCGCGTCAGACCGCGAGGATGCCGAGGAGGACCGCCGGGAGGAGCGCGAGCCCCACCGGCCAGACGTTCCAGTCGAGCAACACGTAAATGGGGGACGCAACGGCCCCGGGAACTGTGCAAACACGCAGAAATCCGCGCGGATAGCAACCCACATTAACCCCGGGGACAAATTCGCCTGCATATGAGCGAGTCGTACGTGATCATCGGCGACGGGATCGCGGGGAGTTCGGCGGCCGAGACCCTCCGCGAAGAGGCGTCCGACGCCGACATCACCGTCATTACCGACGAGGGCGAGGCCCTGTATAATCGGATTCTCATCAAGGAGTTCGCCAAGGGGAAGCTCCCCGAGGCCCCGATTTCGATCCACGACCCCGACTGGTACGAGGAGCGCGACATCGACCTGCGGCTCAACACCGTGGTCACGAACATCGACCCCGACGCCCACGAGATCGAGACCCACGAGGACGAGATACTCGCGTACGACAAACTGCTGGTGGCGACGGGCGGCACCCCCGCGCAGCTCCCCGTCGAGAACAGCGACGCCGAGGGCGTCCACCACTTCTGGACGTTCCAGGACGCCCGCGCCATCCGGGAACACGCCGAGGCCACCGACACGGGCGTGATCGTCGGCGCCGGCCTGCTGGGGATCGACCTCGCGGCGATCTGCGGCGCCCAGGGCATCGACGCCCACTACCTGATGCGCGGCAACTCCTGGTGGCGCTACGCCCTCAGCGAGGAGGGCGCCGAGATCATGCACGACGCGATGCGCGAGAACGGCGTCACGCCGGTGTTCGACAGCGGCGTCGACCGCTTCGAGGTCGACGACGAGGGCCACGTCGAGGCCGCGATCGATCCCAACGGCGAGCGCTACGAGGCCGACTTCGCCGGCGTCGCCATCGGGCTGGACTTCAACACCGAGGTCCTCCAGGGCACCGGCGTCGAAGTCGACGACGGCGTCGTCGTCGACAAGTACCTGGAGACCAACGTCGAGGACATCTACGCCGCGGGCGACCTGACCCGATTCTTCGACACCATCCTCGGCAAACACGCCCAGAACGGCTCGTGGGGCAGCGCCAAAGAGCAGGGCAGCGTCGCCGCGCACAACATGGTCGACCCCGGTTCCAAGGAGTTCCGCTGGGTCTCCTCGTACTCGATCACCCACTTCGACTTCCCGTTCCTCTCGTTCGGCCACCCGACCCTCGGCGACGAGCACATCGAACGCAAGTACTCCGACACCGAGTGGCGCCGCCTCGCGTTCGTGGACGGGAAGATCGTCGGCGGCGTCCTGATCGGCGACCTCTCGCCGCAGTCGGCCTACAAGAAGCTGATGCGCGAGGAACGCGTCGTCGCGGACCGCGAGGAGGCGCTCCTCCAGAAGTCCGTCGACCTCGACGAGATCGTCGCTGCCACCGAACAGTAGCCGTTCCGCGCCGGACTCACTCTCGACGGCTCGGGGGCTTCGTCGTTCCCTCCGCTTCGATCGTCTCTTCGTTTCGATGTCTCCCCGTTTCGATCAGCTCTCTGTTTCGCTCGTCTCTTCGTTTCGACCGCCCCTCCGTCTGGACTATTCAGGTCGATCCCGGCCCCCGTTCGCCGTCGCTCCCTCCTCCGGTTCCCGGAAGTTGGGGTTCGCCCGGTACGTTTATTTCCCCCACCCTGGTATTGAGTAGCATGGTGCAGGACGAGCAACTGCGTGTAGCTCCGGCCAGCCCGGGGGAGGTCCCCGAGGGAGCGCGCGTCCGCCACTTCGACGAACTCGACGAACGGGCCCAGCAGGACCTGTTCGCGGCGGTACACGGCGGCAGCTCACTGGCCGGCGAGGAGAGTCGAAACAGGCGCGTGAGCGACGGCGGGGGGGACGTCACCGGGCTGGTCTCCGGGGACGTCGTGGTCTTCACAGGCTACTACCGGGTCCGGTAGGCAATCCGAAGCCGTTTTCCACCGACCGCGCCGACAGTAGTGCATGGAGAGCGGCGGCAACAGCAAGATGACGCTGGCGTTCGAGCTGTCGGCCCTCAAGCGGCTGGCCGACCCGACGGCCGTGTTCAACGACGCGCGCCAGTGGACCGAGTACGTCGGCGTCGTCAGCGACGACCCGACCTACGTGGTGACCAACTTCACGCGCAAACACCGGATCAGACAGGACTTCTTCTCCGGCCCGCAGGGCAAAGCGGAGAGCCTCCGGAACGTGCGCGCGCAGTTCGACACCGACCGCCACGTCTTCGTCGGCGCCGACGAGGCGGATCGCGACCTCGCCGAGGACCTGGACTGGGAGTACCTCCCGCTGGAGGAGGCCGCCGAGGCCGCCGGCTGGGAACTCGGCGACCCGGACGCCGGGGACGAGGACGTCTTCGAGGCCGACCAGCGCGACGACTGGCCCTGACTCGCCGGCCGAAACGACTCGGCGATTCCGAGGCGACACCCCGGGCGGCCCCGTGGCCCAGAGCCGACGCCGGAACGCCGCGAGGTCCCCGATTCGACACCCCCGTCGACGGCGGTAGAATTAACACCCCGAACTGGTTGGAGAGAGGTATGTCAGCAGTCGACGACCTGCGGAGCCAGCTGGTCACGGCGAACCACGTACTAACCAACGAGGGCATCCTCGACGGCTTCGGACACGTCACCGCCCGCCACCCCGAGCACGACGACCGGATGCTCGTCTCCCGGTACCAGAGTTCGATCCTCGTCGAGGAGGACGACATCCTCGAGATGAGCCTCGACGGGGAGATCCTCGACGACCGCGACGTCGACACCTACAGCGAGACGGCGATCCACCGCGCCATCTACCGCGCCCGCGACGACGTCGACGGCGTCGTCCACCACCACGCGCCGGACGTGATGCCCTTCGCCATCACCGGCGAGCCGATCAAGGCCTCCTACCACCTCGGCGCCATCTTCGCCGACGGCGTCCCGGTCTTCGACGACTACGACCACGAGAAGCGCGGGAAGATGGTCATCGGCGAGGCCGAGGGCGACCGGATGGCTGCCAACCTCGGCGACCACCGCGCCCAGATCCTCAAGGGCCACGGGGCCAACACCGTCGGTCGCAGCCTCAAGGAGGCGGTCGTGGCCACCGCCCACCTCGTGAAGAACGTGAAGTACCAGCGTACCTCCCAGCAGGTCGGCGAGCCCGACTACTACACCGACGAGGACTCCATCGCGGCGGTCCGGGACGGGATCATCCTCGCGCCGCGGACGGTCGACCGGGCCTGGGACCACCTGGCCGCGAAGACCGAGCAGGAACGGTAGGTCCCTTCCCGCGCCAACCCCGAGCGCACGCGATGGGCCGGCCAACCTGTCCCGAGCGCGCGAGGGTGGCGCGACCGACGCGGAATCGGTCTCTCCGGCCCACCCCGTCGATCGCGGGACGGAACGACAGTTAACCCGACTTAATCCGGCTTAATTGGGCGCGATCCGCGCCAAAGACCGGCGAATTCGAGTTGGCCGAGTCGACCGTTCATATCCCACGCGCTTCCAGGACCGGATGCGATGAACGCAAAAACAATCGTCGCTGCCGCGCTCGCGGCGCTGCTGGTCACCGCCGGCGTGACCGCCGCCGCTGGCGTGGGCGTGAACGCGAACGCGAAGGTGAACAGCGCGGACGACTCCCCGGACGACGCCGACGCGTCGGTCCAGGTCGACGCGCAGCTCGACGACGGGACGGTGACGCTGACGGTCACCCGCAACAACTCCGGCGTCGAGGGCCTCAACGTCTCGGTCGACGACGAGCAGGTCGGCACGACCGACGCCAACGGGACCGTGAGCTTCCAGACGAACGCGAGCGAGGAGCTCGAGGTCGAACTGGCGTCCGATCGGCTCAGCGGTGAACTCGAGTACCAGGTCGAGAACGGCTCGCTCGTCCTGGCCGATCAGGAGTTCGAGCACGAGGACGACGAGCACTACGCCGACGACGAGGAGCACGAAAACGAGCACGAGGGCGACGAGCACCACGCCGACGAGGCGGAGAACGAGACCGAGGACGACGGTGCCGGGGCCGCGAACGCCTCCGAGCGCCGCGGACCGCCGACCGAGATGCCCGAGCAGGCGCCCGACCGCGTGAGCGAGCTCCACGCGCTGATCAACTCGTTCCTCTCGGGCGACTCCAACGGCAGCCTCGGCGCCGCCATCAGCGACCTGGTCGGCGGGGGCAACGACGGCGCCCACGGCCAGGCGAACGGCCAGGCCCAGGGTGACGCCAACGCCAGCGCCGACCACGGCGCCGGTCAGGGCGAGGCCCACGCCGCGGGCGACGCGAACGGCCACGCCGCCGCGTAGATAGCCCGATCCCGCTGACGACGCCTCGGAATCGAGAGACGACGAACCGGCCTCCAGCGAATTCGAACCGCCATCGAACTGCGCTCCAGTTTTCCGCACCGATGAAACGACGAACGTATCTCACCACGACCGCAGGGATCGCCACCGCAACCACGATCGGGATCGCCGGCTGCGTCGGGACGCAGGCCACCGGCACGCTGGCGACGCGGATCAGCGACCGGCCCGGCGACATCGACGACTTCGAGTCGTGCGTCGTCACCGTCACCGAGGTCTGGATCAAACCCGCAGACGGGGAGCTGAAAGAGAAGGACATCGATGACGCCCAGGCCGACCTCGTCGACCTCCAGGGCGAGCAGTCGGCGCTCCTGGGGGAGCTCGACCTCGAGACCGGGGCCTACGAGTTCGTCCAGCTGCAGATCGGCGGCGTCGATGCCACCCTCGACGGCGGCGGCGACGCCACCGTCGAGGTGCCCGGCGACGCGCCCCTGAAGTTCGAGCGCTTCCAGATCGACGGCGAGACGAGCGGGACCTTCGAGATCCGCGAGAACGAACGGACCACCTTCACGGCGGACTTCTCGCCGGTGAAGCGCGGCCAGACCGGAACGTACGTCCTCCAGCCGGTCGCCGAGGAGGTCACCGTCAGCTACGAGTCCACGTCGACAGAGACGGCGCAGAACGGGACGACGACCGACACGACGGCCTCGGAGCCCACCACCTCGGAGCAGACGTCCACGTCGGGATAGCCCCATTCCGACGACGGCCTCTTTCGTTTCTATCGCCGCCCGCCGCCTAGTTCTGATCGCGACCGCCGCCTGATCCTGGTCGCGACTGACGCCCCATCCTGGGTGTGACCGATGCCCCTTCCGGGTCGCGATCGACGCCCCACCCAAGATCCGACCGACGCCCCATCCACAGGGCGACCGACGCTCCTCCGGGTCGCCGCTGACGTCCCATTTATCACCCTCGCCCGAGACCGACCGGGTATGACGCTCAACGAACTCGCGGCCCACGACCTCGACCCCGACGCGGGCGAGGTGGAGACGGCGGAGCTGGTCGTGACCGACGACGTCCTCGTCAAGCAGTTCGCGCTCGGCCCCGGCGCCGAGGTCGAGCCCCACGAGCACGGCGACAGCACCAACGTGTTCCACGTGCTCGAGGGGACCGTGACGGTGCTGCAGGACGACCGCGAGGAGGCCGTCGAGGCCCCGGGCGTCGTCCTCAACGAACGCGGCGTCGCCCACGGCGCCCGCAACGACACCGACGAGACGGTCGTGTTCACCGCCAGCCTCTGTCCGCTGCCCGGATCGGGCTGAGTCGCCCCGTTCGGCGGGTCGACCTGGCACGGACTCGACGACGCCAGGAGCGCGGAACGCGACTTTTAACCGCCCGAGGCGGCAAGACCGGGTATGGCGACACCGCGAGTCCCCGGCGGCGGGGGCGAGACGCTCGAACTCGCCTGCGGCGAGGAGATCCGGGTCCGCGACCTCGACATGGGGATGCGCGAGTTCGAGTGCCCGTGCGGCGACGCGCACGCCGTCGTGATGGACGTCCACCCGCCCGAGCGGTTCCTCCCCGAGTTCCTGGTCGAGGTGCTGCGCGAGGCCATCGAGACCACCAGCGAGGAGATGCCCGAGTTCGACACGCCGCACCTGCTCGGGGTCGTCCTCGAGGAGTTCCCCGACCGCGTCGCGGTCGCGGACGCGAGCGACGACCAGGACCTGGGGTTCTCGATGGTCTGGGTGACCGACTTCGACTCCCGGCGGCTCCACGAGATCGTGGTCGAACTCGTCGTCGAACTGATGGAACACGCCGTCAGCCACGCCGAGGACGACGGGGCCATGACCGAGTTCGAACAGCAGATGCTGGAGTTCGACGTCGAGGAGTTCGTCGACCAGTACCGCGCCCGGCGCGACCTCAGCGAGGACGACGTCTACGTCTGACCCCCGCTTCCGCGTCGACCCGATTCTCCCGAGCCCCCGCGAGCGGCCGTCTCGCGGTGGAATGGAGCGAACTGTCTGACGACCGTCAGACCTGTGTCTCACTGAACACTAAGGCGACGCCGCCCGTCGTCAGACGTATGCACACCCGACGTGCTGAGTACGAGCGGTTACGTGGGGTGCTCTCCGACGCGGACGAGCCGCTGACCGCCAGGGAGATCATGGCGCTGCTCGAGGAGCGCGGGGCCGAGGTCGAGAGCACCCACCGGATCGCCACCATCCTGGGCCGGGAGGCCGACAGGGGAGAGGTCGAGGTCGTCCGGGAGCGACCGTATCGGTACCGGCTGAATACGTAATCCCGGTGCGAACGGTCGACTTCGGTGCACGGTTCTCCAGTGGCAGGTGTCCTCGCGGAGCCGGCAGGTCAGTCGATTCTTTCTGGACCGCCGTCTGCGAGGGGCCGAGAATGCGATATCGGCCAATCAGCACACGACGTCGTACGGGCCGAGCGGGGTCGTGATAGCGGCGAAAAGCGGACACTGACCCGCAGGGGTCGATTCGAGTTCGGCCGCTCGGCCGATCCACCGCAGGAACGGAGCGTCGGACCGAACTGACGAACGAGAAGATGAATCGATGGTAGCGTGCAGGTCGAACTGCGGCGAATCCTTACGCCGAAACGGAGACGCTCCCGTCCGCGCTGGCGTCGCCGTCGACGCTCACGCTGCCGCCGTCCGAGTCGGCGTCGGTGTCGCTGTCGCCGGAGGCGTCAGCGGACCCGCTCGAATCGGTGTCGGTTTCGGCGTCGGTTTCAGCGTCAGCGTCGGTGGACGAGCCGTCGTCGCTGGCGACGTCCGACTCGACCTGGGTTTCGCCGCTGCCGTCGGCCGAGGCGTTCGCCGAACCGACGTCGCCCTCGACGTCACTCTCGACGCCGCTCTCGACGTCACTCTCGACGCCGCTCTCGACGTCGGCCTGACCGTCGCTCTCGACGTCGGCCTGACCGTCCGAGCGGACGCTGGCGTTCGCAGCGTGGTCGCTGGACTCCGTGCTGGCCTGGGCGCCCGCGTCGCCGTGGGCGTCGGCGCTGGCACCGGCGTGGCCGCCGCCGACCAGGTCGCTGATGGCGGCGCCGAGGCTCCCCTGCATGTCGCCCGAGAGGAACGAGTTGATCAGCGCGTGGAGCTCGCTCACGCGGTCGGGCGCCTGCTCGGGCAGCTCCTCGGGCGGGCCCTGGCGGTCAGCCGGGTCCGAGGCGTCGCCCGCGCTGGCGGATGCGTTGTCGTCACTGTCGGCGGCGCCGCTGGCCGCGCCGGCGCGCTTGGGACCGTCCGCGGACTGCTCGGCAGCCGCGGAGACGAGCGTCAGCGAGGAGCCGTCGACGCGGTAGGTGTACTCGTCGTGCACGTCACCCCGCTCCAGGCGAACGACCAGTTCCTCGCTGGCGTCGGTCTGGAAGGTCGCGGTTCCGTCGGCGCCGGTCGTCCCGACGCGCTCGCCGTCGGCGTACACGGCGACGTCGCTCGCCGCCGAACCGTCCTGGGTGACCGTCAGCGTCACCGCGTCGCCGTCCATCCGGGCGGACACGTCGAAGTGCTGATCGGCCTGTGCCTCCGAGGTCGCGTGGCCGCCGGCGGCTGCCGTCACGCCTGCGGTGACGGTCAGCACGGCCAGGGCGACCGCGACGAGTCGTTTTGCGAACATCGCATCCGGCCCTTGCCCGGAGAGCAACTTCAACCGGGGCGTCGCTGGACCGGAATTGCAGCCGTCTTCAGGCAGCTCAACGCCGATTAACGCGAATTAAGCGGGGTGAACGCGGGTTCTCAGGCCAGTTCCTCCGCGACGACGTCCGGGCCGAGGAGAGCGGGGTCGACCGCGATGTCGGCCTGGCCGCGCGCGAACTCCGGCAGGGTGTCCTCGGCGTAGACGACGACCCGCACGTCGGGGTTGTCCTCCTTGGCGACCGCGATGGCCGTCGCGTCGCGAACGTCCGTGAGCACGAGCGTGTCGGCGGCCTCGATGCCGGCCTCGAGCAGCTTCTCCCGGGTCGTGACGCCGTCGATGCGGACGACCTCGACGTCGAGGGCGGTCAGCGCGTCTCCGAGCCCCGTCGCGTCCGGGCCAGTCAGAATAGTCATCGACATCTGTAGGGTGCGTAGTGGTAAATCCTTGTTGCAGCTACTCGTACTCGATCGTCGCCGGGGGCTTGTGGGTCACGTCGTAGACCACCCGGGAGACGTTGTCGTTCTGCCCGGTGATCCGGCTCTGGATGCGCTGGAGGGTCTCCCAGGGGAGCTCCTGGGCCCGGGCGGTCATGCCGTCGCGGGATTCGACCGAGCGGACGGCGACGATCCAGCCGTGGACGCGGTTGTCGCCCTTGACGCCGGTGGCCTTGCCGATGACGGCGGCGAAGGCCTGCCAGGGATCGTGTTTCTCGACCTCGTCCTCGACGACGTGGGTCGCCTCGCGGGCCACCTCCAGTTTCTCCTTGGTCACCTCGCCGATGATCCGGACAGCCAGGCCCGGCCCCGGGAACGGCATGCGCTCGGAGATGATCTCCTCGAGGCCGAGCGCGCGTGCGACCTCGCGGACCTCGTCCTTGTAGAGGTCCCGGACGGGCTCGACGATGCCCTCGAAGTCGATCACGTCGGGGAGGCCGCCGACGTTGTGGTGGGACTTGATGTTGCCCTCGCTCTCGATGCGGTCCGGGTAGATGGTTCCCTGGACGAGGTAGTCGGCGTCGGTCTCTCTGGCCTCGCGCTCGAACTCGCGGATGAACTGCTCCCCGATGGCCTGGCGCTTGGCCTCGGGGTCGGTGACCCCGGCCAGCGCCTCGAGGAACCGGTCCTCGGCCTCGACGACCTCGAGGCTCTCCATGTAGTCGAAGGTGTCGCGGATCTGCTCGGTCTCGCCCTTGCGCATCAGCCCCGTGTCGACGTAGACGGGGGTGAGCTGGTCGCCGATGGCCCGGTAGGCCAGCGCGGCGGCGACCGAGGAGTCGACGCCGCCGGAGAGGGCGATGATGGCGTTGGCGTCGCCGATCTGCTCGCGGATCTCGGCGGTCGCCTCCTCGACGAACTCGTCGGGGTCGACCATCAGGCCTTCACCTCCTCGCGGCGGTTGGCCTCGACGCCCGTGAGGTCGATCACCGCGTCGATCAGGCCGACGAACGGCGGGCTCGCCCGGTCGGGGCGCGAGCGGAACTCGGGGTGGAACTGCGTGCCCAGGAAGTACGGGTGGTCCCGGAGTTCGACGATCTCCATGCGGTTGCCGGCCTTGCCGGAGAAGACCATGTCGCCGGCCTCGAGGTCGTCGATGTACTCGGGGTTGACCTCGTAGCGGTGGCGGTGGCGCTCGGTGCAGGAGGCGGCGCCGTAGACCTCGTGGGCCAGCGTGTCCGGTTCGATGTCGGTGGTGTGTGCGCCCAGCCGCATCGTGCCGCCGAGGTCCTGGAGGTCGTACTGCTCGGGCAGCAGGTCGATGACGGGGTGGGGCGTGTCGGGGTCGATCTCGGCGGAGTGGGCCCCGTCGAGGCCGAGGACGTTCCGCGCCTGCTCGACGACGGCCATCTGGAAGCCGAGACACAGGCCCAGGAAGGGGACGTCGTTCTCGCGGGCGTGGCGGATCGCCTCGATCTTGCCCTCGGTCCCGCGGGAACCGAACCCGCCGGGGACGACGACGCCGTCCGAGTCCTGGAGACGCTCGGTGTGGCGCTGGGCCATCTCGTCGGCGTCGACCCAGTTGACGTTGACCTCGACGCCGCACTGGATGCCGGCGTGTTTCAGCGCCTCGTGGACGGACATGTAGGCGTCCTCGAGGTCGTACTTGCCCACGAGGGCGATGTCGACCTCGCCCGTGCGCTCGCGGGTGACGAGTTCGCGCCACTCGCCGCTGCGTTCGACCTTCGGGAGCGCCTCCTCGGCCAGGCCGAGCCGTTCCATCACGTACTCGTCGAGGCCCTCGTCCTCGACCATCAGCGGGACGTGGTAGATGTCCTCGACGTCGGCGTTCGAGAAGACGGCGTCGGTGGGCACGTCGCAGAACAGCGCGATCTTCTCCTTGGTGGTGGGCTCGAGTTCGTTCTCGCAGCGACCCACGAGGATGTCGGGCTGGAGGCCGATCGAGCGCAGCTCCTTCACGCTGTGCTGGGTGGGCTTGGTCTTCTGCTCGCCGTTCTTCGAGTAGGGGACGAGCGTGACGTGGGTGAACAGGATGTCGCCCTCCTCCTCCTCGTGGGCGAACTGCCGGAGCGCCTCCAGGTAGGGCATCCCCTCGATGTCGCCGACGGTGCCGCCGACCTCGACGATGCAGACGTCGGTGCCCGCGGCGGCCTCGCGGATGCGCCGCTTGATGTCGTCGGTGACGTGCGGGATGATCTGGACGGTCTTGCCCAGGTAGTCGCCCGCGCGCTCCTTCTCGATGACGTGCTTGTAGGTCTTGCCCGTGGTGACGTTGTGGTCGGAGGTCATGTCGACCCCGAGGAACCGCTCGTAGTTCCCCAGGTCGAGGTCGACCTCGCCGCCGTCCTTGAGGACGTACACCTCCCCGTGCTGGTAGGGGTTCATCGTCCCGGCGTCGACGTTGAGGTAGGGGTCGATCTTCACCGCGGTCACGTCGAACCCGGCGTTCGACAGCAGCCGCCCGGTGCTGGCGGCGGTGATCCCCTTCCCCAGGCCGGACATGACACCTCCGGTGACGAAGATGAACTTCCGACCCAGCGTGGGGTCGTAGTCGGTTGCAGAATCCTGCGGCATACCGTCTGTCCGACAGGGCGAATGAAAATCGTTTCGGAGCGCGGGGCGTGTGCGATTGCGCGCCAGGGTGGACGAACGTCCAGTTACTGTCGGCTCAGGTGTCGATTCGCCAGCGTCACGCCGGGAACCCCTCGACGATCTCGACGCCGCTGGAGGCGCCGATGCGCTCGGCGCCGGCCTCGATCAGCGTCATCGCCTCCTCGTAGGAGCCGACGCCGCCGCTGGCCTTGACCGGCAGGTACTCCGCCATCAGTTCCACGTCCGCGACGGTCGCGCCGCCCTCCGCGAAGCCGGTGCAGGTCTTGACGAACGCGGCGTCGGCCTCGACGGCGGCCTCGCAGGCGCGGCGCTTCTCGGGACCGTCGAGCAGCCCGGTCTCGATGATCACCTTCACGGGCACGGGCGTGGCGGCGACGATCTCGGCCAGTTCCTCGGTGACGCGGTCGTCCTGGCCGGCCTTGAGGCGCCCGACGTTGAGGACGACGTCGACCTCGTCGGCGCCGTCGTCCCAGGCGTCGACGGCCTCGCGGCGCTTGGCCGGGGTCGCGTGCTGGCCGTGGGGGAACCCCGCGACGGCGACCAGCCGGACGTCCGGGGCGTACTCGCTGGCCTCCGCGACGTAGCACGGCGGGACGCAGGCGTTCATCCCGTGCCGCTCGGCCTCGTCCAGCACGCGCTCGACGTCCTCCGGGCGGGTGGTGGGCCCGAGGACGGTGTGGTCGATCCGGCGGGCGAAGTCGGTCTTGTCCATGTGCGTGTGGGTCGTCGCGACCCCGGATAAACGCTCGTGTCGAACCGGTACCGGGACGGCGGACGTCGCCGGTCCCGGCGCCGACCGCCCGACCGCTCGTCGCCGAGCAGGACGCCACGAGGCGACACCGGCCCACACCCGAGCGACACCCTTATTCGGCCCACGGCGTGACGGATAGACAGACACCGACCGATGAGCACCGAGGCCGAAGAGGGCGAGAACGAGGCGTTCGAGCGGGTCTGCGAGGACCTCGTCGAGGGGATCCTGGAGGGCGAGATCGAACGCGACGACCTCGAGAGCGCCAAGCTCGACGCCTGCTCGCGCCACTCGGCGGCGAAGGTGCCCAAGAACACCGAGATCCTCGAGCGCGCCCCCGAGGACCGGCGCGAGGAGGTCAAGGACGTGGTGCGGCGCAAGCCCGTCCGGACGGCCTCGGGGGTCTCCCCCGTGGCGATCATGACCTCGCCGCAGATGTGCCCGCACGGGAAGTGCCTCTACTGTCCGGGCGGGCCGGCCTCGGAGTTCTCCTCCGCGCAGAGCTACACGGGCCACGAGCCCGCCGCCGCCCGGGGGGAGCAGACCGACTACGACCCCTACGGGCAGGTGACGCTCCGCCTGGAGCAGCTTCGCAACATCGGCCACCCCGTCGACAAGGTCGAGCTGATCCTCATGGGCGGCACCATGACCGCCCGGAGCCACGACTACCAGGAGTGGTTCGTCAAGCGCGCGCTGCAGGCGATGAACGACTACGACCTCGACGCCGACCCGGACCCCGACCAGGTCAGCGACTTCGCACAGGACCCCGCGGAGACCGAGTTCGAGTACCTGGAGGACGTGATCGCCCGCAACGAGCGCAACGAGATCCGCAACATCGGGACGACCTTCGAGACCAAGCCCGACTGGTGCGACCCCGAGCAGATCGACCGGATGCTCGACCTCGGCGGCACCAAGGTCGAGGTGGGCGTCCAGACGACCTACGAGCGCATCAACCGGGAGATGCACCGCGGCCACGGCACCCAGGACTCCATCGACGCCAACCGCCGCCTGCGCGACGCGGCGTTCAAGGTCGGCTTCCACATGATGCCCGGCCAGCCCGGCATGACCCGGGAGATGTGCCTGGAGGACTTCCGCCAGCTCTTCTCGGACCCCGACTGGCGGCCCGACTACCTCAAGATCTACCCGACGCTGGTCGTCCGGGGCACCCGCGTCTACGACCAGTGGCGCCGCGACGAGTTCGACCCCCTGGACAACGAGACGGCCGCCGACCTCGTCGCGGAGATCATGGGGACGATCCCGAAGTACACGCGCCTCCAGCGCGTCCAGCGGGACATCCCCGCGGACTTCATCGACGCCGGCGTCTGGAAGTCGAACCTCCGCCAGCTCGCCGAGCAGCGCGCCGCCGAGCGGGGCATCGAGATCCGGGACGTCCGCGCCCGCGAGGTCGGCCACAACGACGCCGACCCCGACCCCGCGGCGGTCGAACTCGACGTGCTCGAGTACGACGCCGCCGGCGGCCGGGAGCACTTCATCTCCTTCGAGGACGCCGAGCAGGACCTCCTGATCGGCTTCTGCCGCCTGCGCTTTCCCTCGTACTCCCACGCCGCGACCGACGCGGCGGGGACGACCAGCGCCGCCGACCCCGTCCGGCGGGAGCTGGCCGACGCGGCGCTCGTCCGCGAACTCCACGTCTACGGCTCGGAGGCCGGCATCACCGACCCCGACGCGGCGGGCGAGTGGCAGCACCGCGGCTACGGGAATCGCCTGCTCCGGAAGGCCGAGGAACTCGCCGCCGACGCCGGCTTCGAGAAGCTCAGCGTCATCTCCGGCATCGGCGTCCGCCAGTACTACCGCGAGAAGCTCGGCTACCGACAGGACGGGCCGTACGTGAGCAAGGAGCTCTGAGGCGAGCGTCCGGGGCGGTGCCGACTGAGCCGGAGTCCCCCCACCGACGCCGGGCGATCCACGTCCGGGGCACCCGAGGACGTATGTGCGAGGCGAGGAATCACGACACTATGGCACGCGTCTCGACGCTCACCCTGCGCGCCGACGCGACGGGAACGCTCGAACTCGTCTGCGAGCGAGCCGAATCCGACGAGGAACCGCCCACCGTCAGGTCCTTCTCCGGGAAGGACGAGTTCGGTCTCGTCGTCGACGGCCTCGCGCCGGACGAACCCGTCACGCTGTACCTCGAGCCCGACGGGGTGGCCGACTCCGCCGACGCCCGGTGACCGGCCGCCCCGAAGCCCGCGCCCCTGGTCCCCGCACCACTCGTCGCACGCGCTCGCGCTGGCGGGTGCCTGCGCGCCCGAGATTTATACGCACAGCGGCGATAGAGGCCACCTATGGGAATCCTCTCGCGCGCCGCCCACGTCGTCCGGTCGAAGGTGAACGCCCTCCTGAACCGGGCGGAAGACCCGACCGAGTCCCTGGATTACTCCTACGAGCAGCTGCGCGACGAGCTCCAGAACGTCAAGCGGGGGGTCGCCGACCTCAGCACGCAGCGCAAGCGCCTGGAGAGACAGAAGCGCCGCCTTGAGGAGAACGTCGCCAGGCACAACGAGCAGGCCCGGGAGGCCGTCCGCCAGGACCGCGAGGACCTGGCGCGGCGGGCGCTGGAGAAGAAGCAGTCGAAGATGCGCCAGATCGAGGCGATGGAGCGCCAGATCGACGACCTGGAGACGACCGAGGAGGACCTGGTCGAACGCAAGGAGCAGCTCCAGCGCCGCATCGAGGAGTTCCGCACGAAGAAAGAGACGATGAAGGCGCGCTACGAGGCCGCCGAGGCCGAGAGTCGCGCCGCCGCGGCGATGACGGGCGTCGGCGACGAACACGGCGACGTCGCCCGCGCGGTCGAACGCGCCGAGGAGCGCACCGAGGAGATGGAGGCCCGGGCGGC
The DNA here is from genome assembly GCA_042216345.1 of Haloferacaceae archaeon. GTDB lineage: Archaea > Halobacteriota > Halobacteria > Halobacteriales > Haloferacaceae > JBDGUA01. The sequence goes on along the minus strand of JBDGUA010000014.1, from coordinate 47,506 downwards.
GGCGATGGACGAACTCCAGGAGACCGGCGCGCTCGAGGAGGCCGTCACCGACCGGGACAGCATCGACCGCCAGCTGGCCGACGGGCGCGAGCGCAGCGAGATCGAGACCGAACTCGACACCCTCCGGGCGGAGCTCGGGAAGGGGGGCGAGGCTGACGAGGGCGAAGCCGGCGTGGAGGCCGAGAACGAAGCCGGCGTGGAGGCCGAGGGCGAAGCCGACGTGGAGGCCGAACTCGCAGGTGAAGAGAGGGGCGACGTGGAGGTCGGTGAGGGGGGCGGCGAGGCCGTCGACGTCGAGATCGACGAGGGCGACGTCGACGACGGGGGCGACATCGACGAGGCCGCCGTGGACGACGAGGTCGAAGCCGAACTCGAAGAGCTCCGCGAAGCGCAGGACTCGGACGGGGACGACGAGAACGAGCGGTAAGAAGGGCCCACGACGAGGGAGGAGAGGCCCACGACGGGCGAGGATGGGCCACAACGGGCGAGAAAGGTTCACGACGGGCGAGAAAGGCCCACGACGGGCCAGGGAAGGCGCGGGCAGGAGTGCGACGGAGGCGAACACTCGGCGGAGGGCCGGCCGCGGAGCCGCCAGCCGGCGGCCCCGACGGCAACCGGGCTTTTGTGGCGGGCGCGCGACCCCACGCACATGGGAGAGGACTCGCAAGAACAGCCCAGCGACACGATGCCGGAGCGGGCCGCCGCCAGCACGACCAAGCTCTGGCTCCTGCTCGAGGCGAACCGGTGGCTGGTCGCGGGCGTCTTCCTGTTCGTGGTGTTCGTCGGCATCGTCGCCGCCGGCCTCGCCCACCCGACGCCGGCGCGCGAGTTGCTGACCAGCGGCGACCCGATCGAGACGCTCCAGCAGGCGCTGGTCGGCTCGACCATCACCGGCGTCACGCTGGTGCTCACGCTGAGCCAACTGGTGCTGTCCCAGGAGCAGGGCGCGATCGGCGACCAGCGCGAGCGGATGGAGGAGGCCATGTCGTTCCGGCGCGACGTCGAGGAGCTGATCGACGAGGACGTGAGTCCGACGATGCCCTCGGCGTTCCTCCGGGCGCTGGTCGAGCTGACCGCCACCCGCGCCGGGGACCTCCAGCACGCGGTCGAGGCGATCGACGACGACGACCTCTCCGAGGAGGTCGCGACGTACGTACGGAACCTCGAGCAGAACGCCGACGCGGTCACCGACGGCCTGGAGGGCGCGCAGTTCGGCGAGTTCGACGTGGTGTGGTCGGCGCTCAACTACAACTACTCCTGGAAGATCTACGCCGCCCGACGCATCCGCGCCGCCTACGAGGACTCGCTCACCGATCGCGCGAGCCAGGCGTTCGACGACCTCGTCGAGGCGCTGCGGCTGTTCGGCCGCGCGCGAGCACTTCAAGACGCTGTACTTCCAGTGGGAGCTGATCGACCTCTCGCGGGCGATCCTCTACGCGTCGGTGCCGGCGCTGATCGTCGCGGTGAGCACGCTCCTGTTCTTCGACCCGGAGGGGACGACGGGGGTACTGCTCGGCGTGCCGAACGTGCTGGTGGTCACCGCGCTGACGACGACGCTGACGCTGCTGCCGTTCGCGATCCTGCTGTCGTACATCCTCCGCATCATCACCGTCACCAAGCGGACGCTGTCGATCGGGCCGTTCATCCTCCGGCGGACCGACCGGAGCCGGAAGCTCGAGGAGGGCTGAGCGCCGCCCACAACACTAAGCCGCACACCCGCCAACGGTCGGGCGATGGACGACCTCGTCGAGGCGGTGCAGCGCTCGCTCGCCGATCGCACGGCCCGGGAGTTCGACCGGCGCGTCGCCGAACAGGCCGAGGCGATGGCCGCCGACTGCGAGTCGGGGCTGCTCGACAGCCCCGGCTTCGCCGCCGGCATGGAACTGGAGGCGTACGTGGTCGACGAGGAAGGGCGGCTCGCCGCGGTGCCGGAGGCGGTCTTCGACCTCGAGGGGTGCGACGCGGAACTGGGGCTGCACAACCTGGAGATCCACACCCCGCCCGACGCGCTCGACGACGCGGGGCTCGCCCGGCAGGCCGAGACGATCCGCTCGCGCGTCGAGCGCGCCCGCGAGCGACTCGGCGAGGAGGGCCGGTGGCTGGTGCTGGACGGTATGTGGACGGTCCCGCCGGCGGCGGGGACGCGGGCCTACCTCGGGGCGACCCGGGAGCGCGACGGCGTCGTCGTCGCCGAGAACATGCGGACCGACGCCCGCTACAGCGCGCTCGACAACGAGGTGCTGCGCCACGCCGGCGGAACGATCCCGCTCTCGGTCCCCGGCTTCGAGGGGGCGTTCCCGAGCATCCTCGTGGAGTCGCTGGCGACGTCGATCCAGCCGCACCTCCAGATCCCCGAGTCGGCGGCGTTCCCGACGTACTTCGACCTCGCGCTGCGCACGACCGGCCCGGTACTGGCGCTCACGACGAACTCCCCGTTCCTCCCGCTGGACCTCTACGACCTCGCGGGCGCGGACGACGTGGACGCCGCCGCCGACCTGGTCGAGACCACCTACCACGAACTCCGGGTCCCGGTCTTCGAGCAGTCGATCAACGCGGGCCTGGCGGAGGCCGACCGAAAGGTCCGGTTCCCCCGCGACGTGGAGACGACAACCGACGTGGTCCGGCGGCTCGTCGCCGACGAGACGTACGCGCCCTTCCTCGCCGACGACCCCGGGGCCGAGGCGGCGACCTACCGCGATCGCTACCCCGAACTCGCCCACAAGCGCGGCACGTACTGGCGCTGGCTCCGGGCGGTCGTCGGGGGCGAGCGCGTCCGCGGCGCCGCCGGCGACGAGGCCTCGATCCGCATCGAGTACCGCCCGATCCCCACCCAGCCGACGGCGACGGACGTGGTCGCCTGCCAGGCGCTGGTCTGCGGGCTGGTCCGGGGGCTCGACGCCGCCGACCACCCCCTCGGGACCCTCCCGTGGGAGGACGCCCGGGAGAGCTTCTACGCCGCCGTCCGCGACGGCCTCGACGCCGACCTCGCCTGGGTCGACGCCGACGGCGCCCGGACGAGCGATCCCGAAACCGTCTACGACGAGGTCTTCACGTACGCACGCCGCGGCCTAGGCGAGTCCGGCGTCGCGGCGGCACGCGTCGACGACCTGCTCGCGCCCCTGGAGGCGCGCTGGGACGCGCGGACGACGCCGAGCCAGTGGAAGAAAGCGCGCGTGCTCGCCGAACTCGACGACGGCGCCGACTTCGAGGCCGCGGTGACGGCGATGCAGCGCGACTACGTCGAGCGGTCGCTCGCGTACGACTCCTTCGCCGAGTGGCTGTAGCGGTCGCCCCCGGCGGTCGGGTGCGGTCCTCCGCGTCGGTGATCGCGGTCGCCCCCCTGCGTTCAGCGTCGTCGCGGGCTCACACCAGCCACAGGTCGGTCGTCCAGAACTCGCGGAAGGCCGTCGAGAGGGCCTCCTCGGGGTCGCCGCTGGCGTCGGTCGTCGCGGTGTGGTCGGCCAGGTCCGCGAGTTCGTCGATCGACGCCCGGTCGCCGACGAGGACCAGCGTCTCCGGGTCGCGCTCGGCGATGGCGTCCCGGCAGCGGTCGAGGTGCTCGTCGATCTGGTGCTCGCGGCGGCGCTCGAAGCGGGCCTGGGAGAAGCCGCCCTTCGAGTGTTTCGACTTCACGTCGCTCTCGAAGCCGGCGGCGCTGCGGAACTCGCTCCCGTCGTACTCGCCGAGGGCGAACAGGTCAGAGCGGACGAGGGCGAAGGTGAGCGGGCCGGTGGGGCGGAACCACCGCTCCTCCAGGCGGAAGCCCTCGCCCCACTCGACGAACGGTTCCGGCGGGCGGGGCGGCGCGAGCACGGCGCTCACCAGCCCGGCGTCGTCGGTCAGGGCGAGACAGGGCGCCGCCCGCCGAACGAGCGGCGCCCGGTCGCCGAAGGCCTCCGACACCGTCTCGGGGAGCCCGTCCGCGACGAGCGCGGTCAGCGCGCCCTCGGCCCCCGTCTCGACGCTGCGGAGGCGCGCGAGCACCTCGTCGAGGCGCCCGCCCCGGAGCGACTCCCGCCCGCGGTAGGCGAGTTCCGCCTCGTCCGTCTGGAGGCGCTCGACGCGGTCCTGGAGCTCCGTGATGCGGTCCTCCATGCGGTTGATCCGCGCTTCGGCCTCCTGGCGGGCGCTGACCGCCTCCGAACGGCTCTCCTCGGCGGACTCGTACTGCCGGCGCAGCGACTCCTTCTCGTCCTCGAGTTCCTCGATCCGCGCTTTGAGCGCCGCCCGCCCGAGCAGCTCGTCCAGCATGGTGGAACCCGCCCGCGCCAGTGGCTTCTAGCTTGCGGCGTGGGTCGAACCCCGCCTGTGGCCGAGGTCGCTCGGCCCCTGCCGCTCCCCGGTGCGGCCCGACGCCGGGGAGGCTACTGATGGCGCCGCCCGGGGCGGGCGACGTCGCCGAGCGCGCTGGGCACGAAGGGACTTCCCGGCGGGTGACGCACCCCGCCGTCCCCGCCAACGCCGCCGCCATGGTCGCCGCCGTCGTCGCCGTCGCCGGCTCCGTTCCGGTCGTCGGCACCCACCGCCCACTGGAGGAGCTGGTTGGCGCGGTCGGCCTTCGCGAGGAACACCTCGCGGGGCTCGGTCGGGTCGTAGTCGTCGAGCCAGGGTCCAGGGACCGCGAGGGTCCGCTCGGGGACCGACTCCTCGCCGTCGACGACGAAGTGCTGGCTGTCGTAGCGCATCACCAGGGGCAGGTCCGCCGGGTCGGTCCCGGTGGGGTCGCTCCCGGTGGGGTCGCACCCGGCCTCCCGATAGAGCTGGCGCCGGACCTCGCGATACTCCCCCGCGTGGAGGGCCGCGCGCGTGCCGTCGTGTGGTTCGATGTAGAGCCGTCCGAGGTAGTACCCGCTGGAGAACTGTTCGAACATGCTGTGCAATACCATACCACGGTGCGCTCGGGAATAAGAGTTCTCGCCACAGTTTTTATAGAAGGGCAATCCTGGACGGTCGGACGGAAGTCGCCGCATTTGTTCCGATTCGGCCGCATCTGTGCTCGAAACCACCACGTTCGAGCGATTCGGTAGGTCGGGCGGAGATCCGGTCGAGTGTGGGTCTCGAACGTCCGGCCGCGAGTCGAGTGGGGGACCTCAGTCCGGGTTCGCCGCGGTCATCGACCAGACGGCCGCCAGCCCCAGAACGACCGCGGGGAGCATCGGCAACACGAGCATCGCGGCGATGAACGGGAGGCCCGCCTCCCCGGGTACGGCGGGGAAGAGATAGATGATTCCGGGGACGACAATGGTCGCGAGGAAGACGACGCCGACGAGGATCCAGCCGCGCCGGCCGAAGCCGTCCTCGGCTCCACCCTCCGAGGCCGGCTCCGTCGACCCCTCGGGCCGGTGGACGTAGCCGCCGTCCTCTGCGCGGTTCTGATCGCTCACTGCCGGAGAGTTCTGCCCGCCGGGGCAAAGCCCTCACGGTTCCGCCCGGCGTCGCACCCGGGCGGCCGGTCGCCGGGAGTTTTGTACGGGGCGGCGAAACGGGTAGCCATGTCCGACCACGATCACGACGACCACGGCAGCCACGGACACCGGGAACACGACGACCACGGGCACGACGACCACGATCACGACGACCACGGACACCAGAATCACGACCACGGGCAGCACGGACACGGTCACGACGACCACCACGACGACGAGCATCACGCCCACGACGTATCGACCCTCGGCGTCGGCGTCGTGACGATCAGTTCCTCCCGGAGCGTCGACGAGGACCCCTCCGGCGACGCCGTCGTCGACCTCGTCGAGGCCGAGGGCCACGGGGTAGTCGCGCGCGAGGTCGTCGGCGACGACCGCGACGACATCCGGGAGACCGTCGACGGGCTGACCGACCGCGAGGCGGTCGACCTGGTGGTCACGAGCGGCGGCACGGGCGTGACCCCGGACGACGTCACTCCCGAGGCGGTCCGGCCGCTGCTGGACCGCGAACTCCCGGGCTTCGGCGAACTCTTCCGGCGGTTCTCCTACGAGGAGATCGGGACGATGGTCGTCGGCACCCGCGCGATCGGCGGCGTGGCCGACGAGACGCCGGTCTTCTGCCTCCCCGGGAGCGAGAACGCCGTCCGCCTCGGCGTCGGCGAGATCGTCCTGCCGGAGGCCGGCCACCTGGTGGGGCTCGCCCGACGGGACTGAAGCGTCACCGACGCCCGGCCCTGAACGGGGATCGAGCCGATTCGCTCCGGCCCCTCCCGGTCCGCTCTGCCACTCGTCAGCCCCGGTCCGCGAAACCTGTTTGGCCACCTGACTTTTCCGACGCCAGACACTATTGGTGTGGAAATGGAACTGTCTCACTTCCGACGGCGAGCGGTGCCGCTCCTGGTGGCGGCGCTCGTAGTGGTGAGTCTGCTCGCCTCGGCCCCCGCGGCGGCCGCCGGCGGCAGCGGCGGGACGCCGACCGCGGCGTTCGCGAACGACTCGGGAATCATCACCGTCCTGATGGCCGACGGCTCCACGAAGTCGCTCGGCGTCGCCGGTGAGTACGCGGGACCGATGCGCAACCTGGACGGCGACGAGTACCTCGAGGTCCCGTTCGTCGACGGCGACGGCGACGTCCGGGTGGTCGACACCACGGGTGCGACGGCGACGCTGGTCGAGGGCGACGCCGGGATGAACACCATCGCCGTCGGCGACTGGAACGGCGACGGCACGTCGGCCGTGATCTACGAGAACGACTCCGCGGCCAACGACTACCTCTACCGCGTCGAGGACGGCGGCGCGCCCGAGCCGGTGCTCGGGCCCGACGGTAACGAGATCAAGACCAACGGCCCGGTCGGGATCGCCGACTTCGACGGCGACGGCGGGGACGACCTGGTGTTCCTCGGGAGTTCGAGCACGGTCAAGTACTACGACGGCTCGACCATCCAGACCACCGGGTTCTCGAGTTTCGGATCGAACAACGGCCTGGGCATCGGCGCCCCCGCAGACGTCGACGGCGACGGCGTGGCGCGGGTCCCGTACGTCACCGGCGGCAACAACCTCGGGCTGCTGGCCCACGACGGGTCGACGACGAAACTGAACCAGAGCTACGGCGAGGCCGCCAAGGGGCCGGTCGCCGCGACCGACGTGGCCGGCGACTCGACGCCAGAGATCCTCCACGTCAACACGGACGACGACACCCTCTACTACAGCTACCTGAACGGCAGCGTCGGTCCGGTCCTCGACGACGAAGGGGGCGAGATCGGGGCGGTACGCGGGTTCGGCGCCTACGGCGCCGCCGCCCCGCCGGCCCCCCAGATCAGCGACTTCGACGCGACAACCCCCTCGGGGCGAGAGATCCGGATCTCGTTCGACGCCAGCGAGCAGTTGACCGACGTGACCGTCGACGTGACCGGCCCCGACGACAGGACCCTGACCGAGTCGGACCTCTCGGAGTCCGGGTCGGGGCCGTACAGCTACGCGGGGACCACGACCGTCGACGCCGACGGCAACTACACGGCGACGCTGACCAGGGCGACCAACGGGGAGGGCATCGACGGCGCCGAGAACCAGACCGACGGCGTCACCATCCAGACGCCCTCGCCCGCGGTCGGGAACGTCACGATCGCCGACGGCGCCGACGGCAACGGCATCGTCGGCGGCAACGACACCCTCCGGGTGACCGCCGCGGTCGACAACCGGACGACGCTCACGAGCGTCGCCGCGAACGCCTCGGCGTTCGGCGCCGGGACGGTCGCGCTGACCAGCACCGGGGGTCGCTACGCCGGCACGTTCCGGGTCGACGCGAGCGCCGCCGACCCGGACGGCGCGCGCGCCGTCGCCGTCACCGCGACCAACGAGTACGGCCACAGCGACGCGAACGAGTCGGGGACGCTGGTCCTCGACACCACGGCGCCGGTTCCCGACGCCGGACAGAACCGCACGGTCGAGGAGGACACCTCGGTCGGTTTCGACGCCGACGGGTCGACCGACGAGACGGGGATCACCCGCTACCGCTGGGCGTTCGGCGACGGGGCGAACGCGACGGGTCCGACGGCGGTCCACACCTACGACGACCCCGGGACCTACACCGCGACCCTGACCGTCTACGACGTGGAGAACCACTCCGCGACCGACGAGCGGACGGTCCGGGTCGACGACGTCAGCGACGCCACCGAGACGACGACGGAGGTCGTGACCGAGACCGAGGTCGTCTACGTCGACGACGGGTCCACGGACGGCTCCGGGGACGCGTCCGGGTCGGGCGACGGCGGGGGCGACGCCGCCGCCGACGGTGGGGACGACGCCGACGGTGCGACCGACGACCCCCGCCCGCCGATGCGGGTGATCCTCTCGACCGACGACGGCGCGGTCGTCGACGGCGACGTCGTCTACGCCCGCGAGGGGCGGACCGTCTCGATCCCGTTCGACCGGCTGAACGCGACCCGAGACCGCCCCACGTCGCTCCGGGCCGTCGAGTTCGACATCCACCGCCGCGGCAACTTCACGGTCCGACGGGTCCCCCGCGACGGCCCGCCGGGCGGCCGGCCGGCCCTCGACGACGGGCGCCCGGTCAGGCCGCTGCGGTACGTCTCCGTCAACCACAGCGTCGACGAGGGCAACGTGAGCGACGTGTCGCTGACGGCCACCGTCTCGAAGGCGGCGCTGGAGGGGGCGCCACCCTCGGCGATCCGCGTCTACCGCTTCGACGGCGGCTGGCACGCCCACGACGCCACGATCGTCGGCGAGAGCGCCGACACCTACCGAATCCGGGCGGCGGTGCCCGGGCTCTCGACGTTCGCTGTGGGGGTCGTCCGGCCCGACCTGACGGTCGCCTCGGCCTCGCTCGGCGGGTCAGCGACCGACGGGACGCTCTCGGTCGCCGTCGACGAGCCCACCCGGGTGACCGCTCGCGTCGAGAACCAGGGCGCTCGCGCGGGAACGTCGACGGTGACGCTCCGGGTCGACGGCGACGTCGTGGCCCGGCGCACGGTGAGCGTCCCCGCCGGCGAGAGCCAGCGGATCGTCTTCCGGGAAGCGTTCGAGGAGACCGGCAGCCACGTGGTCGCCGTCGGCGACGCACGAGCCGGGACCGTCCGCGTCGGGGGGGACCCGGACTCCACGCCGTACGTGTTCCTCCCGTTCCTGCTGCTGATCGGGTTCTCCGGCTACGCCTACCTCTCTTCGACCGGGAGACTCAGCCCCGGTCTCGGGTCGCTGGCCCGCTGACGCGACCGCTCGGTCGCCCGACGTCCCCCCAGCGAAATCAGACGCCGGCGAGGTCCTTCGCCTCGTCGAGCCAGTCCGGGGCGGTCACGGCCGTCGATCCCACGTCCGTGTAGGTCACCCGGTAGGTCAGCGAGAGGTCCCGGCCCATCACGGTCGCGTCGACCCGGTACTGCAGCCGCTTCACGAGGCCGTCCGAACGGACGTACAGCCGGATCGTCGTGTGCACGTTCTCGAGTTGGGAGGCCGCCTCGCCGACGGGGCCGACCGCCGACTCGTTCAGCGTGGTCGCGTTCGCGCGGTAGACCCAGGTCTTCTCGCCGTCCACGGTCGCCGTGCCCGCGCGCTCGAAGTCGTAGGCGCGGGTCAGGTTCGAGAGGGACGGACGCTCGTACCGGCTCACGTTCTGGATCGAGGCGGCGTCGAGGCGGCGGTAGGTGACGCTGTCGCCGGCGACGACCCGCCCGTAGGCCGGCCCCTCCGGGGGGACGTACCGCGACTCCGACGCCTGGGAAGTGTTCACCTCGACGAGCCGCGACGCCGGGTCGTACTGGACCGCCGCGGTGACGTTCGTCGAGAACTGGGCGACCGACGCGTTCGCGTCGAGCCGGGCGCGGTAGGTGAAACTCCCCGCCCCGCGGAGGGCGTCGACGTGGCGCTGTTCGATCTGCTCGGGGGGCGGCGACCCCTCGTACGGCGCCCCGGCGCCCAGACAGCCGGCCAGCGCGGCCACGACGACCAGGGCGACGACGCCGACAGCGACGGGCGCGCGGTGGTAGTCCATGAACTCGCCACGGACCCGCCAGTGAAATGCTGCGTGGCCGTTGTCTGGGACTGAAGGCGGTGGCCGTCGGCGGCGCGGGACGGTGGCAACCAGCGGTCCGGCTCGCGCCGCGCCTTTTTATCGGATACCGCCCCAACGGCGGGTATGGTCACGATCAAGGACAGCGTCCACGACCACATCGAGGTCGGGGGCGTCGCCGCCGACCTGCTGGACACCCCCGCCGTCCAGCGGCTGCGCCACATCAAGCAGCTCGGCACCGTCCAGTTCGTCTACCCCTCCGCCAACCACACCCGCTTCGAGCACAGCCTCGGCGTCTACCACCTGGCCGACCGGGCGCTCTCCCACCTGGGCCTGGAGGGGTCCCAGGCCGCCCACGTCCGCGCCGCCGCCCTCCTGCACGACGTGGGGCACCCCCCCTTCAGCCACAACGTCGAGGACGTGATCCACCGCCACACGGGCCGGTACCACGACGACGTCGACGACCTCCTGAACTCGGGCCGGGTCGGCGAGGTGCTCGACGAGCACGGCCTCGACCCCGACCGCGTGGCCGGCCTCGTCGCCGGCGAGGGCCAGTACGGCCAGCTCGTCTCCGGGGAACTGGACGTCGACCGCATGGACTACCTCGTGCGCGACGCCCACCACACGGGCGTCCCCTACGGCACCATCGACCACGAGCGCCTGATCCGCGAGCTGACGTTCGTCGACGGCGAACTGGTCCTCGCGGAGGGGAACGTCGAGACCGCCGAGAGCCTGCTGCTCGCCCGCGCGCTGATGAACCCGACCGTCTACAACCACCACGTCGCCCGCATCAGCAAGGCGATGCTCCGCACGGCGACCGAGCGACTGCTGGACGAGCCCGACGTCACGCCGGAGCGACTGCGCCGGATGGACGACCACGACCTGCTGGTGGCGCTGCGACGGACCCGGAGCACGGACGGCTACGCCGAGCGACTGGCCGAGCGCGACCTCTACAAGCGGGCCGTCTGGGCCGAGATCCGGGACGTCCCCGAGGCGCTGCTGGCGACCGACCGGGGCGAGCTGGCGGCGCTGAAGGCCGACGTCGCCGCCGAGGCCGACGTCGATCCCGAGCAGGTGATCCTGGACGTCCCCCCCGAGCCCGAGATCAAGGAGTCCACGTCCCGGGTCGTCGTCGGCGGGGAGATCCGCCCGCTGAACGAGCAGTCGCCGCTGGTGTCGGCGCTGCGGACCGCCCAGCGAAACCAGTGGCGCCTCGGGGTCTACGCGCCGGCGGGCCTGACCGACCGCGTCGGCGCCGCCGCGGTCTCGGTGCTGGGGCTGGAGATCGACGGCGCGCTGGTCTCGGACAGTCGGACGACGCTGCACACGACGCTGGACGAGTTCGAGTGACGCCCGGGGCGGCGGCGCTCATCGCGGGGTGGCAGCCCGCGACGGCTTCGGGGGCCCGACCGTCTGCGACCTCGGATCCGCGTCCGTCGGCGACCCGGGAGCACCGTCCGTCGACGACCCCGGAGCCTCTACCTTCAAGGCCGTCCCGGCCAATCACCGGCCACAGATGCAGATCGAGGGAACCGTGTTGCGCGGGCGGGAGTTCGAACCGATCGAGGGACGGGTCGTCGTCGAGGACGGCGAGATCACCGCCGTCGAGGAGACCGAGACCGACTCGAGTTCCATCGTCGTCCCGGCGTTCGTCAACGCCCACACGCACATCGGCGACTCGATCGCGAAGGAGGCCGGCGCCGGGCTGGACCTGGACGAACTGGTGGCGCCGCCCGACGGGCTGAAACACCGCATCCTCCGGCGGTCCAGCTACGAGGCGAAGGTCGAGGCGATGCGGCGATCGCTCCGGATGATGGAGGCCGGCGGCACCGCGGGGTTCCTCGAGTTCCGCGAGGGCGGCGTCGAGGGCGTCGAGATGATCCGCGCGGCGCTGGCCGGTCGGGACATCGAGGGCGTCGTCCTCGGCCGGGAGACCGTCGCGGCGATGGAGGCCGCCGACGGCTTCGGCGCCTCCGGCGCCCGCGACGCCGACTTCGCCGCCGAGCGCAACGCCACCCGCCGGGCCGGCAAACTGTTCGGCATCCACGCCGGCGAGCGCGATCCCGACGACATCAACCCGGCGCTGGACCTGGACCCGGACTTCCTGGTCCACATGGTCCACCCCGAGCCCATCCACTACGAGCGCGTCGCCGACAGCGCCATCCCCATCGTCGTCTGCCCGCGCTCGAACCTGGTGACGAACGTCGGGGTCCCGCCGATGCGCGAGTGGGTCGACCGCACGACCGTCGCCCTCGGGACCGACAACGTGATGCTCAACAGCCCCTCGATGTTCCGCGAGATGGAGTTCGCCTGCAAGCTCGGCGACGTGACCGCCAGGGAGGTCCTCCGGATGGCGACGGTCAACGGCGCGGAGATCGCCGGCCTCGACTGCGGGCTGATCGAGGAGGGCCGTCCCGGCAAACTGCTGGTCCTCGACGGCGACACCGACAACCTCTCGGGCGCTCGCGACGTAGTCCGGGCCGTAGTCCGCCGCGCGGGGATGAACGACGTCGAGCGCGTGATCCTCTGAGCGCGGCCGCCACCCAACGATGGTCCGCCTCCTCCACTACTCCGACGTCGAGAACGTCTACGACGACCCCGTCCGCGCCGGGCGGCTCGCCGGCCTCGTCCAGGCGCTGGACGGGCCGGACGCCCTGATCGCGGGGACCGGCGACGACACCGCCCCCGGGGTGCTCTCGATGGTCGAACGCGGTCGGCAGGCCCTCGAGTTCTTCCGTGCGGTCGGCGCCGACCTGGAGACCTTCGGCAACCACGACTTCGACTGGGGGCTGGCGTCGACCCGGGGGGTCGTCCGCGACGCCCCGCAGACGTGGGTGAGCGCCAACGTCTTCGACGGCGACGAACCCTTCGCCGCCGCCGAGGGCGTCGTCCCCTGGACGGTCGAGCGGGTCGACGACGGGCGCGAAACGACCACGGTGGGGTTCGTCGGCGTCACCGATCCCGCGACCGACGCGATCAACCCGGACGCCGCGGACCTGACGTTCACCGATCCAATCGACGCCGTCGAGGGGGCGCTCGCGGAACTGCGCGCCCGCGGCGTCGACCACGTGGTGGTGCTCTCGCACCTCGGCGCGGGCGACGACGACCTCGCCGCCGCCGTCGACGTGGACGTGATCCTGGGCGGCCACGTCCACACCGAGCGCTGCGAGCGCGTCGCCGGGACGCTGCTCACCCGTCCCGGGGTCAACGGGCGGGCGGTCTGGGAGGTCCACCTCGGCGACGGCGACCCCGAGGCGGTCCGGCACGACCCGGCCGACGCCGACCCCGATCCGGATCTGGTGTCGGCCCTGACCGGTCGCGTCGAGGCCGCGGGGCTGGACGAGACCGTCGGCGTCGCCGAGACGCCCCTGGTGCGCGACGAGGCGTCTGTCTTCGGCGGCGAGAGCCGCATCGGCAACCTCGTCGCCGACGCCTACCGCTGGGACGTCGGCGCCGACGTGGCGCTGCTCAACAGCGGCGGCATCCGGACCGGCCCGCCGCTCGCCGGCGAGGTGAGCCTCGCGGACCTGATCAGCGTCCTGCCCTTCGAGGAACACGTCGTCGAGATCGAACTGACCGGCGCGCAACTGCTGGAGGCGTTCCGACAGGCCGCGGGGCCAGCCGTCGACTTCGGCGAGCCCGGGTGGTGGCACGGCCACGTCAGCGGCGCGGAGATCGTCTGGGACGACGAGCGCGGGGACCTCGAGGCGGCCCGCGTCGGCGGCGAGCCGATCGTCGCCGGCGCGACCTACTCGGTCGCCACCTCCGAGTTCCTGCTGCACACCGACCGGGAGTTCCCCGCCCTGGAGCCGCGCCACCGGGTGGACGAGGGCGGCATCCAGCACGACGTCCTGGCGGCGTACGCCCGCGAGCACGGCCTCGACGTCGAGGTCCAGGGGCGCATTCGGCGCTCGTCGCCGTAGCGGTCGGGGCGCGCGGCGCGATCGACGGGCGCGATCGACGGGGTCCTCCGTGGCCACATGAAAAGCTTGAGGCACGCGCGGGCCGGACTGTCGAGTGAATGACGCTGGTCGTCGTGCCGGTCCGGTACCCGCTGTCGAGTCACTCGAAGGCGACGCTCGCGGAGGCGATCCGCATCGCCGAGGAGCGCGACGCCTCGCTGACGGTGCTGCACGTGGACCTCTACCAGGACAGCCACCACGTCTCCCGGACGGACCTCAAGCGGGCGGTCGAGCGCGAGTTCCGCCCGATGGCGTGGGCCCGCTACGTCGTCCGCAAGGGGTTCATCGTCGAGGAGACCATCCTGGAGGAGGTCGCCGCCGAAGGCGCCGACGTCGTCGTCATCGGCTCGAAGCAGGCGCCACGCTGGCGCCGCGCCCTCCGCCGGTTCGTCAGCGACCCCGACATCGAGTCGTTCCTCCGCGAGAAGCTCGACTGCGAGGTCGTCACGGCCCACGTCGAGTGAGGGGACCGGGCGTCGACGTCGACTCGTCTCCTTTTTGTCCACCGGACGCCTCTGAGAGGCGTGCATCCACGTCTCCTACTCCGTGCCGAGGGGCTGGCGGTCGCCGCGGTGGCCGTCGCCCTCTTCCTCCGACTCGACGGTCTCGCCACGGTTCCCGCGTGGGCGGTCCTGCTGCTGGCGTTCGCGCCGGACCTCTCGATGGTCGGCTACCTCGCCGGTCCCCGCGTCGGCGCCCGGACGTACAACGCCGTCGACACTTACGTCGCCCCGCTCCTGCTCGCCGCGGTGGGGAGCCTGCTGGGATCGCCGCCGGCGGTCCTGCTCGCGGTGATCTGGGCCGGCCACGTCGGCGTCGACCGCGCGCTGGGCTACGGGCTGAAGTACCCGACCGCGTTCGGTGACACCCACCTGGATCGGCTGGCCCCGACCGGCGGACCCTCCGCTGACGAGGGGTCCGACGGTCTCGACGCCGGCAAGGACGACGCTGGCGTCGCCGAGTCCCTCGACGCCGAACCGACCCCGGCGACGGAGTAGGCCGCGGGCCGGCACCCGCCCGGGTCCGCGACGCCACGCCTCCGGGGGGTATGAAGTGTCCTCGGCGCGGCGCCTCCGTGGGGAATGAAGTGTCCGCCCCGCGAATCGAGGGCCATGTCCGACCCCGACGTCGCCGTCCTGCGCCAGAAGATCCACGGCCTCTCGGCCGAGGAGTACGCCGAGACGCTCCGCGAACGGCTCCCGGACCACGAGGTCGCGCTCGCGCGGACGCCCACCGAGGAGCGCGACCTGCTCTCGCGGGTCTCCGTCGCGACGGGGTTCACCGTCGACCCCGAGATGCTGGCCGAGACCGACCTCGACCTGTTCGCCTGCATCTACGCCGGCACGGGCCACCTCCCGATGGACGCGCTGGCCGAGCACGGCGTCGCCGTCACCAACGCCTCGGGCGTCCACGGGCCGAACATCGCCGAGCACGTCCTCGGCGCGATCCTCTCGTTCTCGCGGGACTTCCACACCGCCTTCCGCCGCCGCGAGCGCCGCGAGTGGCGCTCGTTCCCGACCCGGGAACTCGCCGGCAGCACCGTCACGGTCGTCGGCCTGGGCGCCATCGGACAGGCGGTCGTCGACCGCCTGGAGCCGTTCGACGTCCACACGGTCGGGGTGCGCTACACCCCCGAGAAGGGCGGGCCGACCGACGAGGTGTACGGCTTCGAGGGGATCCACGAGGCCGTCGCGGACGCCGACTACGTCGCCGTCGCGGCGCCGCTCTCGGACGCCACCGAGGGGCTGTTCGACTCCCAGGTCTTCCGGACGATGGCCCCCGAATCGGTGCTCGTCAACGTCGGCCGGGGGCCGATCGTCGACACCGACGCGCTCGTCTCGGCGCTCCGGCGCAACGCGATCCGCGGGGCCGCCCTGGACGTGACCGACCCCGAACCCCTCCCGGCGGACCACCCGCTGTGGGGCTTCGACAACGTCCTGCTCACGCCGCACAACGCCGGCCACACGCCGAAGTACTGGGAGCGCATGGCCGACATCCTCGAGCGGAACCTCGAGATCGCCGCGGAGACCGGCGCGTTCGAGGGACTGGAGAACCAGGTGATCTGAGCGGCGGTGCGGCGGCGCGGACGCCGCGCCCCCGGGGGTCACCCCTGCGACGCGAACGCGTAGAGGTCCCCTGGTGCCGTGGCCGCGTAGACGACCGCGCCAGCGACGGCGACGCCGACGACGCCGGCGCGCGTGTAGTCGCCGAAGAAGACCGACCGGGTGGCGACCCGCCAGCGCTCCTCCCCCGTCGCCCGGTCGAGCGCGACGACCGGCGAGTCGTCGCTCCGGCCGGCGTCGCCGAGGTAGACCGCCTCGCGGCCGACCGCCGGGGCTCCCGGGTCGACCTCGAGCGCGTCGTTGCGCCAGCGTTCGGTGCCCTCGGCGGCGTCGAGCGCCGTGACCGCCTCCCGCCCGGCGACGAAGACGGTGTCGTCGCCGACGGCGAGCGAGCCCCCGAGGTCGTTCCGGGTCCAGACGACCGCGCCGTCGTCGGCGCGGCGGGCCTGGACGCCCTCGCTCGAGCCGAGGTAGAGCCGACCGTCGACCGCGACCGGGACGACTCCCGGCGAGTCGACGCCCAGCGAGCGGGTCCAGCGGAGGTCGCCGTCGGCGGCGGCGAGCGCCGTCAGGGTGCCGGCGTCGTCGACGACGAAGACGGTGCCGTCGTGGACGGCCACCGGGGCCCCGACGTCGCCGGGGGTCCGGTAGCGCCAGCGTTCGGTGCCGTCGTCGGCGCGGACGGCGTAGACCTGTGGGTCGTCGATGCTGCCGGGGACGTAGACGGTGCCGCCGGCGACCGTCGGCGCCGGGAGCGCGCCCGCGTCGACGTCAGTCTGGAAGGTCCACTCGACGGTGCCGCCGCCCGCGTCCCTGGCTTCGAGGTCGTGCGTACTCACGTAGAGGGTCCCGCCTTCGAAGGTGGGCGTGCGCATGTGGCCGTGCCACTCGCCGCCGGCGGCCTCGCCGGTCCGGGCGTCGACCACGAGGCCGCCGGCGGCGGTGTGCCCGTCGCGGACCGCGACGCCGGATTCGGCCTCCGTACAGGCGCTGTATCGCCAGGCGACCCCGACGTCGCCCCCACCGGGACCGCTCGCCTCGGGCGCGTAGCCGGTGTTGCCATCGTCGTGGCGGTAGGTCGGCCACGCCGCGTCGGGCGGGAGCGTCGCGTCCGCCTGGTGGACCGTCCGCCCCGTCTCGCACTCGGTCTCCCCGCCGAAACCGAAGACGCAGCCGGCGAGGATCGCGGTGCCGGCGACGGCGCCGGATCGGAGGAGCTGTCGTCGCGTGTGGAGGGCCATCTGCGTCGAAGGTGAACTCCGACGGGTAAGTGCTTTCTCCGATCCACCGGAGTGGCGACCGGCACGCTGTCGGCCGGTTCAGTGGACGCAGCAGGAACAGCAGAACGGTGGATCGCGCGCTCAGACCCAGCCTTCCTCGACGAGCAGTTCGCCGTTCAGGAGGCTGGCGCCGGCGGCGCCGCGGATGGTGTTGTGCGCGAGGCAGTTGAACTGGACGCCGCGGGGGGTCTCCTGGATGCCGCCCGTCGAGAGCTGCTGGCCGTCGCCGCGCATGCGGTCGAGGCGGGGCTGCGGGCGGTCGGGCTCCTCGAAGACGTGGATGAGCTGGTCGGGGGCGCTCGGGAGGTCCAGCCCGGGGTACTCCCGCATCGCCTCGGCGACGGCGGCGACGGTGGGGTTCTCGACCAGGTCGGCCCAGACGTTCTCCAGGTGGCCGTCGAGCGAGGGGACCCGGTTGCAGGAGGCCGAGACCTCCATGTCGTGCAGGCGGACCTCGCTGCCGTCGAACTCGCCGAGGAGCTTGCGGCTCTCGGTCTCCATCTTCTCCTCCTCGCCGCCGATGTGGGGCAGGACGTTGTCGATGATCTCCATCGAGGTGACCCCGGAGTAGCCGGCGCCGGAGACCGCCTGCAGCGTCGAGACGTGGACGCGCTCGATGCCGAACTGGTGGAGCGCCGCCAGCGGCGGCACCATCGTGATGGTCGAGCAGTTGGGGTTCTTCAGGAGCGCGCCGTCCCAGCCCCGCTCGTCGCGCTGGACGTCGAGCAGCCCCAGGTGGTCGGGGTTGACCTCGGGGATGACCAGCGGGACGTCGTCGGCCATCCGGCTGTTGCTGGAGTTCGAGGAGACCACGTAGCCGGCCTCGGCGAGGTCGGGTTCGATCTCGGCGCCCACCGACGACGGCAGCGAGGAGAACAGCAGATCCACGTCGTCGGGGATGTCCGCGGGGTCGGTCTCGCGGACGGTCATCTCGCCCACGTCCTCGGGGATGGGGGTGTCGACGCGCCACTTGGCGGCCTCGCGGTAGCTCTTGCCCGCGCTGGCCTCGCTGGCGGTCAGCGCCGCGATCTCGAAGGTCGGGTGCCCGTCGAGTAGCTGGATGAATCGCTGCCCCACCGCTCCGGTCGCACCGAGGATCCCGATACGTACTGACATTGTCCACCGTTGGGGGGCCGGTGCTTAAGGGGGTTTGGATTTGCGTCGCCTCCCCCGCCGACGAAGTGGACGTATGAACACTCTACCGGATGACCGCCCGCAGACTCGTGACAAACGGGGCAGATTTCGGACTTCGGCAGACGTTTGGTCGGTTCGTGGCGTCGAGACACGGCGACCGCGGGGCACGGCGACCGACCGACCGACCGACGGAGGCGACGTGGCCGGCGCGGGCCGCGGTGGCGACGCGTGAGACCGACAGAATCAGGTGGCGCCTGTCACAACGATGGGGCATGTTCAGCAAGGTCCTCGTCGCCAACCGGGGCGAGATCGCGGTCCGGGTCATGCGGGCCTGCGAGGAGCTCGGAGTCCGGACCGTCGCCGTCTACAGCGAGGCCGACGCCGACGCCGGCCACGTCCGCTACGCCGACGAGGCGTACAACGTGGGCCCCGCGCCGGCCAGCGAGTCGTACCTCGACGCCGACGCCGTCCTCGAGGCGGCCCGCCGGGCCGGCGCCGACGCGGTCCACCCGGGCTACGGCTTCCTGGCGGAGAACGCCGACTTCGCCCGCCAGGTCGAGGCCAGCGAGTTCGTCTGGGTCGGCCCGCCCGCCGACGCGATGGAGCGCCTCGGCGAGAAGACCAGCGCCCGCTCGCACATGCAGGCGGCGGGCGTCCCGGTCGTCCCCGGGACGACCGACCCCGCCGAGTCCGCCGACGAGGTGCGGGCGTTCGCCGACGAGCACGGCTACCCGGTCGCCATCAAGGCCGAGGGCGGCGGCGGGGGCAAGGGCATGAAGGTCGTCGAGGGCCCCGACGAGGTCGACGCCCAGTTCGAGGCCGCCAGGCGCGAGGGCGAGGCCTACTTCGACAACGACGCGGTCTACGTCGAGCGCTACCTGTCGGACCCGCGCCACGTCGAGGTGCAGATCCTCGCCGACGAGCACGGCAACGTCCGCCACCTCGGCGAGCGCGACTGCTCGCTCCAGCGGCGCCACCAGAAGGTGATCGAGGAGGCCCCCTCGCCCGCGCTGGACGAGGCGCTCCGGATCGAGATCGGCGAGGCCGCCCGACGGGGCGTCAGCGAGGCCGGCTACACCAACGCCGGCACCGTCGAGTTCCTCGTCGAGGACGGCGAGTTCTACTTCCTGGAGGTGAACACCCGCATCCAGGTCGAGCACACCGTCACCGAGGAGATCACCGGCATCGACATCGTGAAGTGGCAGCTCAGGGTCGCCGCCGGCGAGGAACTCGACTTCGAGCAGTCCGACGTCGACCACCGCGGCCACGCCGTCGAGTACCGCGTCAACGCCGAGAACCCGGCCGAGGAGTTCGCGCCAGGGACGGGGACGCTGGCGACCTACGACCCGCCGGGCGGGATCGGCGTCCGCGTCGACGACGCCCTCCGCCAGGGCGACGAGATCAGCGGCGACTACGACTCGATGATCGCCAAGCTCGTCGTCTACGGGAGCGACCGCCAGGAGTGTCTCGCCCGCTCGGAGCGCGCCCTCGACGAGTACGCCATCGAGGGGCTGCACACGACGCTGCCGTTCCACCGGCTCATGCTCACCGACGAGACGTTCCGCGCCGGCGAGCACACGACCAAGTACCTCGACGAACAGCTCGACGAGGAGCGGATCGCCCGCGCCGTCGAGGAGTGGGGGCCCGCCGAGACGACCGCCGCCGCGGACGAGGAGGCGGTCACCGAACGCGAGTTCACGGTCGAGGTCAACGGCAAGCGCTTCGAGGTCGACCTCACCGAGCGGGGCGCGCCGCCGATCCCGACCGGGGGCGAGGCGGCCCCGGGGCGGCCGGAGCGACCGACGCCGAGCGAGGAGTCCGAGGCCGCCGCCGTCGCCGCCGACGGCGAGCAGATCACCGCCGAGATGCAGGGGACGATCCTCTCGGTCGGGGTCGAGGAGGGCGAGGAGATCGCCGCCGGCGACGTCGTCTGCGTCCTCGAGGCGATGAAGATGGAGAACGACGTCGTCGCCGAGCGCGGCGGCACCGTCGCCAGCGTCCACATCCGCGAGGGCGACAGCGTCGACATGGGCGACACGCTGGTCGTCCTGGAGTGAGATGCCCGCCCGGTTGAGCGACACCCAGCGGGCGCTGCTCGACGCCCTCGAGGACGGTCCGGTCCCGGGGCCGGCCCTCGCCGACGACCTGGGGATCTCCCGGGCCGCCGTCTGGAAGGCCGTCGAGGCGCTTCGAGACGCCGGCTTCGAGATCGAGAGCGGCGACGGCGGCTACGCGGTGCGCGACGTGCCCGCCTACGGCGCCGCAGCCCTCGAGTACGGCCTCGCGGCGCCCTACGTCGTCGAGTACCACGACACGCTCGGGAGTACCAACGACCGCGCCCGCGAGATCGCCGCCGCCGGCGACGACCGGGACGTCGCGGAGGACGTGGTCGTCGTCGCCGACGAGCAGACCGGCGGGCGGGGACGGCTGGACCGGGCGTGGAGCGCCCCCCGGGGCGGGGTCTGGCTGAGCCTGGTGCTCCGGCCCGAGCGACCGCCCGCGCACGTCCCGCTGTTCACCCTCGCCGCCGCGGTGGCGACCACCCGGGCCTGTCGGGAGGCCGGCGTCGACGCCGGGATCAAGTGGCCCAACGACGTGCTCGTCGAGGGCGACCGCGGTGGCCTGAAACTCGCGGGCGTCCTGACCGAGATGGAGGGCGAGGCCGACCGGGTGTCGTGGCTGGTCGTCGGCGTCGGCGTCAACGCCAACGTCGACGCCGCGGCGCTGCCGGCGGGGGCGACGAGCCTCCGGGACCAGCGCGGGTCGGACGTCGACCGGCGGCGGTTCGTCCAGCGCCTGCTGGAGGAGTTCCACGCGCTGCGGAGCGCGCCCGAGGCGGTGCTGCCGGCGTGGCGCGACCTCGCGACCACGCTGGGGCGGCGGGTGCGCGTCGACACGCCCGGCGGCGTCGTCGAGGGGGAGGCCGTCGACGTGGTCGACCCCGGCGCGCTGGTGGTCCGGACCGACGACGGCGAGGTCACCGTCCACGCCGGCGACTGCGAACACCTGCGACCGACGGGACCCGACCGCTGAGGAGTGGGGTGCTCGGCGCGGGAGCGCCGCGGGACGGCCCCCGCCGATCCCGCTATTTGCGGGGAGACTCTATATCCCGGGGGAGCGAAAGACTGGCACTGTGGACCACGTCGAATACACGTACACGACCGGGATGACCGACGAGGAGGTCGAGGAGCGGGTGCGGGCGGCCGAGTTCGGCGTCCTCTCGCTGGCCCGCGACGGGGAGGCCTACGCCATCCCGGTCGCGTTCCACTACGACGAGGGGCGGGTGCTCCTGCGCCTCGGGGCCGACGACGACAGCGAGAAGATGGGGTTCCTGGAGACGACCGAGCGGGCGACGCTCCTGCTGTACGAGGCGCCCGAGGAGGACGAGTCCTGGAGCGTGCTGCTGCGCGGCCCGATCGCGCGCATCGACGCCGCCGAGCGGGCCGCGATCACCGACGCCGACATCAACGAGTGGTTCCCGCCGTTCCGGGTGTTCGGCGAGTCGATCGAGGACGTCGACTACGAACTGTTCGAACTCGACCCCGACACGGTCACGGGCCGGAAGACGGTGGGCAGCGAGTAGGCTACTCGCCGTCGGCGTTCCGGACGGTCGTGACGGGGACGTCGGCGCTGCGGACGACGGCCTCGGCGACGCTGCCGAGCAGCAGGCGGTCGATCCCGCCGCGACCGCGGGTCCCCATGACGATCAGGTCGCAGTCGGCGCGCTCGGCGAAGCGGACGATCTCACGGGTCGGTTCGCCCTCGAGCAGGTGGGTCTCCGAAGCGACACCGCGGCCCTCCAGGACGCGCTGGGCGTCGGTCAGGGCCGCCCGGGCGTCGGAGCGAAGCACGTCGTCGATCCCCTCCCAGGCGGTCTCCATCGGGAGGCCCGCGTAGGTCGCGACGTCGAGGACGGTGACGACCAGCAGGTCCGCCCCGAGGGCCGCGGTGAGGTCGGCGGCGTGGCGGAGGGCGCGCTCGCTGGTCGGCGACCCGTCGGTCGGCACCAGGATCCGCTCGTAGACCGTCACGATCGTTCGTGTCACTGTACCGTCCCGTCGCGCTTAACTCTCGCGGCGGGGGAGGTGGTGGCCGCGTGTCGCAACGCACATACTGGCCGAGCGACCACCTCCGGGTGTGACGACGTGGATCGAGGAGCCACACGGCGGGCGCGACCGGGGACCCCGGGCGCTGGTCCGCGCGTGGGTCGAGGTGCTCGTCCGCCCCCGGCGGTTCTTCCGCAACGGCGTGGCGCCCGGCGATCAGGCGCCGGGGCTGACCTTCGCGGTCGCCGTCGCGCTCGCGGTGCTCCTCGAGCGCCTCGCCCTCGATCCGGGGTCGCTGCCGCGGCTCGGCGCGGGGCCGGTGCTGTCGGCGGTGCTGCTCGTCCTGCTGGTCGGGCTCGTCCTCGCGCCCGCGGCGCTGCACCTGACGGCGGCGGTCCAGACGCTGGTGCTGATGGCGGTGGTGCCCGAGCGCGGCGGCATCAGCCAGACCGTCCAGGTGGTCGCCTACGCAAGCGCCCCCTGTGCGCTCGCCGGGATTCCCGTTCCCGGGCTGCGGCTCGTCTGTGCGGCCTACGGGGCGGTCCTGCTCGCCGTCGGCCTCGCGGCGGTCCACGACGCGTCGCTCCCGCGGGCCGCCGTCGCCGGCGCGGTCCCCGCCGCGGCCCTGTTCGGCTACGGCTTCGGGGGCTTCGCCGCCGGCGAGGCGGTGCTGACGGCGCTGGGGCTGCTCGGCTGACGCGACCGGGCCAGGGGAGCCGCCGATTCGCGCCGGGTCAGGGCGCCCGACACTCAAGTGAGCGCAGTGCGAGGTGGTCCCATGGACGACGCGACAGACCCGGGCTCGACGACGAACCGACGCTCGATGGGAGAGCGGCTCTCGACCATGCGACTCTACGGGAGCAGCATCGCCCTCGTCTCGGGCGTCTACTCGCTGTATCTGGCGACGACTGGGTGGGGGATGACGCTGGCGGCGTGGTTCATGCTCCTGCTGGGGCTGGTCGTCCTGCTCCACGGGGTCGTGCTGCTGACGCCCGCGGCGGCGCGACTCGGCGGGGCGAGCGGTCCGCTGATGATCGTCTACGCCGTGCTCATGCTGCTGAACCAGGCCTGGCTCTGGACCGCGACGCCGATGGACGGCGGGATGGGCGGCGGCATGGGCGGGGGGATGGGGGGCGGCGCCATGGGCTTCGACGCCGGCATGGTCGCCGTCGCGGCCCTGATGCTCGCGAGCGGCCTCATCATGACGGCGCGCCGTGAGATGCTCGGGTGACGCCCCTGCCGGGTCGCCCACCATTTAGGTGTCCGCCGTCGTAGCTGCTGCCATGCTCACCATCGACCTGGACGACTTCGCGGTGGAACTCGAGGAGGGAACGGTCAAGCACGTCGGCGCCCCCACGACGGGCGCGACGGTGAAACTCTACCACGTCGAGGAGGCCGGGGCCCGGGCGTTCGGCGACAGCCAGGTCAAGCTCGGCTTCGAGGACGGCGAGGGCAACGAGGTCGAGGTCGCGCTCGACCCCGAGCAGGCGCTGGCGGTCGCCCGGGACCTCGAGGACCTCCGCGAGGAGGGGACCGTCTTCGAGTGAGGGCCGGATTTCTCGACCCCGGCGGTGCTCCGGCAGGTGCGCACGCGTAGACGATTCACGGCACCTCCGTTTCGACAATCGTTTTAGGCAGCACCTTCAGGTTCCACTCAATGGACTGGATCACGCACGAAGAAGACGTGTGGTTCGATTTTCGGGGAGACGATCCCCAGCAACTGAAACCGAACCGGTTCTACCGAGGAACCGTCGACGGGTACGCCGATTTCGGCGTCTTCGTCGACCTCTCGCCCGGGGTGACCGGGCTGCTGCACCGCAGCGAACTCGACCGCCGTCTCGAGAGCCTCGACTGGGAGCCCGGCGACACCGTCTTCGTCCAGGTGAAGAACGTCCGCGAGAACGGTAACATCGACCTCGCCTGGTCGAAGCGCCAGCGCGAAGACGAGTTCCGCGGCGCCCGCATCCACAACCCCGGCGCCGAGAACGACGGCGAGCCCGTCGACGAGCCCGCCGAGGAGGAAGACGAGACCGTCAGCGTCTCGAAGCGCCCCACGCCGACGTTCGACGAGGAGGCCGAGGAGCCGGGTCGGGAGAAGACCGAGAAGCAGAGTCGGGAGGCTGAAGAGTCAGGACGGGAGCAGGCCGAGGAGTCCGAGCCGGCGGCCGAATCGAGCGAGTCCGACGCCGAAGCGACGAGCGAGGAGACCGGGACCACCGACGAACGCGACGGTTCCGAACCGACGGGCGAGCGCGAGCGCGTCCCGATCGGCGACCTCGGCGACCACGTCGGCGACCAGGTCCGCATCGAGGCGGAGATCCTGACCGCCCGACAGACCGGTGGCCCCACCGTCTTCGAGCTCCGCGACGAGTCCGGCGTCGTCGACGCCGCCGCGTTCGTCGAGGCCGGCGTCCGCGCCTACCCCGAGATCGGCGAGGGCGACGTCGTCCGACTCGACGGCGAGGTCGAGGTGCGCCGCGACGAGCTCCAGGTCGAGACCGAGGCCCTGGAGGCGCTCTCGGGCGAGCAGCGCGAGGCGGTCGAGCGCCGGATGGCCGACGCGCTGACCTCGAAGGCCCGCCCCGAGGCGATCAAGCCGCTGGCCGACCACGAGGCGGTCCGCGCGATCACCGAGCAGCTGGCCGACGCCGCCGAGGCGGTCCGCCGCGCCGTCCTCGAGACGCGTCCCATTGTCGTGCGCCACGCCGCGACCGCCGACGGCTACATCGCCGGCGCCGCCGTCGAGCGCGCGGTGCTGCCGCTGATCCGCGAGGAGCACGCCAAGGCCGACGCCGAGTACCACTTCTTCGACCGCCGGCCGCTCGACGACGCCGTCTACGGCATGGACGCCGCGACCAACGACGCGACGCGGATGCTCCAGAGCGCCGAGCGCCACGGCGAGAAGCTCCCGCTGGTCCTGCTGGTCGGCACCGGATCGACCGACGCCTCCGCCGACGGCCTGGGCCTGCTGGCCACCTACGGCGCCCCGCGGGTCGTCGTCGACGCCGCCGCCGCGGACCCCGAGATCGAAGCCGAGGTCGACACGCTCGTCAACCCCGGAATCGCCGGCGTCGAGGCCGGCGACCTCTCGACGAGCGCGCTGGCGGCCAACCTCGCCGCCGCCGTCAACGACGACGCCCGCGACGACCTCGCGCACCTGCCCGCCGCGAGCTACTGGGAGGAGGCCCCCCAGGCCTACGTCGACCTCGCGACCGAGGCCGGCTACGACGCCGACGACCTCCGGGAGCTCCGTGAGGCCATCGCGCTCGAGGCGTACTACCAGTCCTACGAGGGCAAGCGCGAACTCGTCACGGACCTGCTGTTCGAGGAGGAGACCGTCGCCGCCGAGGCCGAGTCCATCCGCGACCTGGCGAGCCACGTGAGCGAGCAGTTCCGCAAGAAGCTCGAGGCCGAGATCGAGACGGCGACGGCGAACGTGCAGATCGAGGAGGCCGGCGGCGTCCGCTTCGCCATCCTCGACGCCGACGCCTACACCCACCGCTTCGACTTCCCGCCGACCACGCTGCTGCTGGACGAGCTCCACCGCCGCGAGCGCGGGGACGGCCCGTTCGTGACCCTCGCGCTCGGGATGGACGAGCTCTACCTCCGCAGCACCGCCGACCTGGACGTCCGCGACGTCGCCGACGTCGCCCGCCAGACCGTCTCCGACGCCGGCATCACCGCCTACGGCGTCCGCGAGGGCCGCATCGAGTTCCTCTCGGGCCGCCGCGACGCGGTCGAAGACGCCGTCATCGCCGCCGTCGCCGAGCACCTCGGCTGAGGCGGTCGCTCTCTGTCTCTCTTCTTCACTCGCTCTCTCCGTTCGAAGCGTAACGTCGCCCCTGGGTCGGAAGCGTCGCCCGTCTACAGCTGGTAACGGCGCCCGCCTACAGCTGGTCGCGCCGCCCGCCTACATCTGGTAACGGCGCTCGTCGTCGCGCTGGGGGTACTGGTCGCGGCCGGTCATCTCGTCGTAGGTCATGCCCGCGAGATATTCGTCGTAGGTGACGTCGTAGGCGCCGCGGAGCTGGAAGTCCAGGTCGCCGGTGTCGACGGTCTGGCGGAACAGCGCGTGGACGCCACGGCGGATCAGTTCGTCGGCGTCGCCCTCGAACGCCGCCGCCAGCATCGCCAGTTCGTTCTTTGTCTGGCGGTCGAGCTCGACCGTCAGCTCGTCGTCGAGGTCGCCGTAGGTCGCTTCGATGTCCGTCTGGAGTTCGTCGAGGCTCATGGCCCCGTCTGGGGCGGGCTGGCGGATACGGATTGCGGTCTCCTCGGTGGCGACGCGGCGACGTGACGTCCCGCGGGCCCGACACGCCGTGCGCGTGGGAGCCCGCGGCGCGACCGAGCCGGTGTCCGAACCGGGGGCCCTAAGCCGCCGGCGACCAAGGGAGGGACGATGGCAGATGCGGACGGGAACGGCGAGGGAGGCGAGGGCGACCAGTCGACCGGCGGCGACGAGGCCAGCGATGACCAGCCCGACGTCGACCAGGGGGACGTCGACACCGGAGACCTCCCCGGGCGGGTCCCCGGGGACCTCGAAGCGGTCCGGGGGGCGCTGGTCGAGTGGTACGAGGCCGACCACCGGGCGTTCCCCTGGCGCCGGACCGACGACCCCTACGAGATCCTCGTCTCGGAGGTGATGAGCCAGCAGACCCAGCTGGACCGGGTCGTCGACGCCTGGGAGGACTTCCTCGAGCGCTGGCCGACTGCCGCGGACCTGGCCGCCGCCGACCGGGCCGACGTGGTCGCCTTCTGGAGCGACCACTCGCTGGGGTACAACAACCGCGCGAAGTACCTCCACGAGGCCGCCGGCCAGATCGTGGAGGAGTACGACGGCGCGTTCCCCGAGGACCCCGAGGGGCTCTCCGAACTGATGGGCGTGGGGCCATACACGGCCAACGCGGTGGCGTCGTTCGCGTTCGACAACGGGAACGCCGTGGTCGACACCAACGTGAAGCGCGTGCTCTACCGCGCCTTCGACGTCGAAGACGACGACGGCGAGTTCGAGACGCTCGCGGCCGCGCTCATGCCCCCCGGCGAGTCGCGGGTCTGGAACAACGCGATCATGGAACTCGGCGGCGTCGCCTGCGGGAAGAAACCCCGCTGCGACGAGGCTGGCTGCCCCTGGCGGCGCTGGTGCCACGCCTACGAGACCGGCGACTTCACCGCCCCCGACGTCCCCGAGCAACCCGAGTTCGAGGGGAGTCGCCGACAGATGCGGGGTCGAGTGGTCCGGACGCTCGGCGAGTACGACGAACTCGCGCTGGACGAACTCGGGCCCCGCGTGCGCGTCGACTACGCGCCCGAGGGCGAGTACGGCCGGGCGTGGCTCCGCGGCCTCGTGGAGGACCTCGCCGCCGATGGACTCGTGGCGGTTCGCGTCGCGGACGCGGACGAGCGAGGTGGCGACCGGACCGACGTGGGAGACGAGGACGACGAGTCGCTCCTCGTGAGCCTTCGGCGGTGAGGGGAGTGGCCCGACAGTCGGGGGTCGTGGTCGCGATCCGCCGCCGTCAGGGGAGTTTGACGTAGGCCGCGCCGTCGGCCTGGCGTCGGGTCACCTCGCCGACGCCGGAGGAGACGATCTCGACGCCGGCGATCAGGTCGTCGGGATCGAGGTCCCGCGACGCCAGGGAGTACTCGCAGACGCAGACCTCGGCGCCGTCGGTGAGCAGGTCCCGGACCCCGTCGGCGACGGGCGAGGACTCGAGGACGGCGTAGGCGGCGTTGCCGTTGGTGACCAGGACGGGATCGGCGTCGACCTGGTCGTCGTCGAGGAAGTTGACCACGTTCGCGAGGGCCGCTCGCCAGTCGCTGACGTCGCCGGCCGAGAGGTGGAAGGCGGTCTCCATGGCCCACCCTTCGCGTCGCGTCGTATCAATTCTTGCGGCGGGTGGACGGCCGGCCACACTTCGGGCCGCGACCCCTCGCCTTCCCCGCACTTCTTGTAGGTCGAACGCGACCCGGACACCATGACGCACGTGGTGGCCATCTGTGGCAGCCTGCGGGACGAGAGCCGGTGCAGGCTCGCCCTCGACCACGCCCTCCGGGGGGTCGAGGAGGCCGGCGGGACCGGCGAGGTGCTCGATTTGCGGACGTACGACCTCCCGCTGTTCGACGGCGGCGCGCAGGAGGCGGGCGACGCCCCGGAGCTGACCCGTCGCGTCCGCGGGGCCGACGCCATCGTCCTCGGGACGCCGGTGTACCACGGCTCCTACTCCAGCGTCCTCAAGACGGCCCTGGACTACTGCGGGTTCGACGAGTTCGAGAGCAAGACCGTCGGCCTGCTGGCGGTCGCCGGCGGGCAGTTCCCCGTCACCGCCCTGGAGCACCTCCGGTCGGTCTGTCGCGCGCTCGACGCCTGGGTCCTGCCGCACGAGACCGCCATCCCGCGGGCGGGCAGCGCCTTCGAGGACGGCGAGTTCGTCGACGAGAAACTCGAGCACCGCACCGTGACCCTCGGCCGACGCGTCGTCGAGTACGCGACCGTCGGCCAGAACCCCGAAACCTTCGAGAGCGACCAGAACGTCGGCGGGTGATCGTCGCCCGAGCGACGCAGAGGCGGTCGACTGACCGCTAGCGCAGCCCCCGCCGGGACAACAGCGCCTCGTCGACGACGACGAGGAGCCCGAACCCGGCCGCGAGCGCGGGCTGGCCGGCGACGGCGAGGCCGAGGACGGCGACGCCGAACACGCCGAGTTCGAGCAGGAGCCGCCACGGGTCCGCGAGCCGGCGCGGGGCCTTCGGCGCGACGAACAGCCACCAGAGCCCGCCGACCGCGACGACTGCCGCGAGTCCCAGCACGAGTCCCGACTGCCCGGGCGCCAGTCGCGTCCCCGCGTAGCCGACGGCGACCAGCCCGCCGAGTTCCAGCAGGAACCGGAGGATCAGCGCACCGGCCGAGAGGGGCTCTGACGGGACCGACGGCGAGCGTGAGGACGGCGACGACGGCGGGCGCGACCGCTGCGACGGCGACGACGGCATACCCTGGCCCATGCAGGCCAGATAGTAATGTTTGCCGCCCGGGCGAGGTCCGGGTCGGCGCTCGGCGGGGCTACTCCAGCCGGTAGCGCAGCAGGGCGGCGATGCCTCCGAGGTTCTTCAGTTGCTCGCCGGGGGCGAACTCCGCGGAGAAGACAGTGACGTCGCCGCCTTGCTGTTCGACGCGCTCGATGACGGCGTTCACGTCGATGTCCCACTCGCCCTCCCCCTGGCGCTCCTGGCGGAGACGCTCGTCCAGGAGCAGCAGTTCCTCGACCGCGCCGAACTCCGCGGCCTCGGCGACCTGCTCGGCCCCGTAGGTCGCCTTCTCGCCCTGGGCCATGCGACCGGTGAGTTCGTCGATCAGTTCGGCCTCACGGGCGATGCGGGTCTCGTTCTGGACCTCCTCGACGGCGCCGCGTTTGAGCACCTCGTGGACGCCGCGGTCGCCCGCGGCGGAGGTGTCGACCGTCTGGGCGATGTCGTCGGCGACCTCGGGGTAGTTCTCCGCGATGTAGTCGCGGGCGTCGTTCTTGGTGAAGCCCGGCCCGGCGAGGACGATGGCGTCGGCGTCGAGGTGCTGGAGCGCCGAGCCGACCTGCTCGAACAGCTCCGAGCGCGGGCGGGCGTACTCGCCCTTGCCCGTCGGGCCGGTGAAGGAGGCGTACTCCTCGGTGCCGTACTGCTGGACGGTGTGGATGTAGGCCTCCCCCTCCTCGACGGTGACGATGGCCACGTCGGTCTCCTCGCCGGCCTCCTCGGCGGCCTCGAGGCGCTCGATCTGGTCGGGCTTGAACGTCTTCTCGATCGTGAGTTCGTCGTGTTCCTCGACGTTGATCGTGTGGTGGTGGCCGAGCTGGTCCTCGCGGGAGCAGGCGACGATGGTCCCCCCGACCCGCAGGCGGTTGGCGAACCGGGCGAACTCCACGTCAACGACCTCGATGGTGACGTGGATGTGCTCGCGCTGGCCGCCGGTGTCCCGCATCTGGTCGTCGGCCCGCTGGATCCGTCGCGTGGTGTCGCCCTCCACGAGGTCACCGGGCTCGAGGACGTGCGAGAGGTGCCAGAGGTCGTCGACGGTCTCGGGGACGAGCGTGATCCGCTCGCGTCCCTCCTCGCCGCGACCACGGCTCTGGATGCGCATGTCGGGGGGTTTGGGTGGGGAGCTAACAACGCTTGCCATCGAACCTCGCCCGCGGTCCTCTCGACCGCGGGCGTGGGAACCTCCCAAGAGGACCTCTCGACCGCGGGCGTGGGAACCTCCCAAGAGGACCTCACGACCGCGGACGTGGGAACCTCCCAAGAGGACCTCTCGACCGCGGGCGTGGAAACCTCCCAAGAGGACCTCTCGACCGCGGGCGTGGAAACCTCACCAGCGACCCGTTTCGGTCGCGAGCGTGGCTGTCTCTCAACAGGCGCGTTTCGGACTCGGAGCCGCCCCACAAAACCGAGCGGACCGCCGCGGCGCGATCAGACCGTGATCTCGCCGGCGTTGATCTTCTCGGCCTGCTTGTAGGCGTCGTAGGCGGCGACGACGTTGACCAGCGGGATCAGCAACAGGAACAGCGGCCCGATGAGGATGACCGTCAGGATCGTCGCCAGCAGCACGATCATGAGGTCGACGAACCCCGCGCCGAGGAACCAGACGATGCCCCGCGCGAACTGGCCGTTGTAGATCTGGCCGGCGCCGGGGATGACCAGCGACGCGATGGCGGCGATGCCGGGGTTCTTCTCGTCGACCGTCGCGGTCGGCTGTCCGACCGAATCGCCGGACGACCCGGTGGACTGGCCCGCCCCCGTCCCCTCGACCGTGGCGGCCCCGGTCGACGCCGAATCGGCATCCTCGGCGTCGGCCCCGGTCGACTCGGTGGTCTCCTCCGCCTCGACCGCTGCCTCCCCCTCGGCGTCGACTCCGGACTCCTCCTCGACGTCGGCTCCGGACTCCGCCACCTCGTTCTCGCTCGCCGACGATTCGGTCGGGGTTGTGACGTCGTCGCCCGCACTCTCGTCTTATTTGTCTCCTGGCATATCCTGCCAGTCACCGCACACCAGTATAAGCGTTCCGCAGGTACCAACCCGGGATTCCGGCACGCACGCTGTCGGTGACCGGGTACCTGAAGCGCACCCCCGGTCGTTCAGTCGGGTCGATGCGACGCCCGACCGTCTGACCGATCGGTGGCGGGAGAGTCCGCCCGCCCTCGATCCTGATCGACAGGCTCCTCGGGGGACGTGCCCTCGACCGGTTCTTGACCGAAGTCGAACCCGTGGTCGGGGAGAGACCCCGCGGCACTGTCGGACACGGTGCCGGCCGGTCGCGACCTTCGGTCGAGCGGCGGCCCGGCGGTCCGACCCACCTGCACGTCGGGGGGCGCGTCCCGACCCACGGGGACCGGGGAAGCCGCCCCGGCCGGTTCGTCCTCGCCGAGGAGCCCCCGCGCCGAGAGGCCGGTCGCGGCCCCGCGACCGTAGGCGACGGCGGCGGTCGCCCGGACGTAGAACGCGAGCGCGAAGCCGACCAGCAGCGCCGAGAACGGGGCGGCGACCAGCAGGCCGAGGACGAGGACCACCCCGGCGACCGTCCAGCCGACCGCGTAGTCCCGGGTGACGGCCACGCCGAGGACGCGACGGGGCGCCAGCGCCGAGCGGAGGCGACCGGTGACCGCGAACACCGCGAGCGCCGCCGGCCGCAGGTAGAGATACGCCGCGAAGTAGCTCAGGGAGAACAGCGAGAGCAGGACGGCGACCGCGGCGGCGACGGCCGAGGCGGCGTTCGGCCCGAGGCCGAGCGCGTCGGTCTGGGCGAGGACCGCGACCGCCACCCCCGCGGCGACGACGACCGCCAGCGGCAGGAGGTAGAGGGCCCGCAGGACCAGCGAGAGCAGACCGGTGCGGACGAGGCCCGCCCAGTCGACGAACGAAGGGGTCGCCTCGGCCCCGCGGGCGCTCGCGCCCAGCACCCGGACCTCGTAGCCCAGCACGAGCAGCGGCGGCAGCGCGACGAAGGGCCCGACGACGAGCCAGAGCGGCGACACCAGCACCCCGTACGCCCAGACGAGGGGTGCGACCAGCGAGAGCACCAGCAGGACGCTCCCGACGAACAGCGTCCCGATGGCGTCGTCAGAGCGGGCGGGGGCGTGGAGTGCGTCGGAGATCATCGACGTACGTGGAGGGACGGTGTCCGACGGTATAACGTCTGGTGGCGGAGGCAGGCGCGACGGGGAGAGCGCTAGTGCCAGTGGCGGGGTCGACGGGGAGAGAGCTAGTGACGGAGGCAGGTCCGCCCCCCGACCGCCTGGGATCAGTCGTCCAGCAGTTCGCTCCCGCCCGGCGGCAGGAACTCCTGGATCAGGTCCGGGCTGGCGACCTTCCGAACGAACGACTGGTCGGCGAAGCGCTCGCGGAACTTCCGGTAGCACATCTTCGCCGCGTCGTTCTGGGCGTAGCGCCCCGGTTCGAGGTGCAGCGTCGTCTCGGCCGCGGGGTCGACGGCCGACGGCGGGCCGCCGATCACCCTGGTCTCGGGATCGCACTCGATGCCGACCGAGACCCTGGCCTCGACGTCGCGGAAGTAGGTGCGGTCGCCGCGGACGGCGAACCCGCCCTTCTCGAGGTACTCGCCGCTCTCGGGGGTCTTCGAGACCTGGTCGGGGGTGACCATGTAGACGTCGCCGGCGTGTTTCCCTTCCTTCCAGACCGACGAGTACGAGAGGGCGAACCGGGCGGCCTCCTCGCGGGAGCTGTCGGGGATGTCCACGTCGGTCGCGGGTTCGCTCGGCCCGGTCGCCTTCAGCACCGTCACGGGGCCGCCGTGGGCCTGGGTGTGGAAGAACAGGTCGTTCGAACTCGTGTACTTCTTGACGATCTCCTCGTTCTGGGCGGCGTTGCGCCCGCCGATCACGAGGAAGCCGTCGCTGGTGTGGAACCACCGGAACTGCTCGTACCAGTGCTCCGGTCGACGCACCGGAATCGAGGCCTTCGAGCGCCAGTCGACGTCGACCGACTCCTCCTCGGTCTCCTCCTGGCCGGCCTCCCCGGCCTCCCACGCCTCGCGTCGCTGCTTCAGTTCCTCCAGTTCCTCGCGGGTGTCCTCGACGGCCTCGAGGGCGCCGGCCTTCTTCTCCTCGACGCGCTTGGCCTCCTGGTAGAGCCGGTCGGCGTTCTTCTCGACGCCCATCGAGGCGTCGAGTTCGATCTCGGTGTCGTCGACCGCGACCGTGACCGTCCCCTCGGCGCCGTCGACGTCGAGGACGGCCTCGGCGGCGGGGATGCCCTGGTCGGCGCCCTCCCGGAGGGTCTCGGCGATGTCGTCCCAGGGGACGCCCTGCTCGCGGGCGCTCCGGACCGTCGAGAGGATCTCGTCGACCAGGTCGTAGTTTGCGTAGAGCAGTTCGGCCCGCTCGCGCTCGGCGGCGGCCTGCTGTTCGAACCCCTCGATGGCCCCCTCCTGCTGCTGGATGATGCGCTTGCGTTTCTCGATCTCCTCCTGGAAGTCCGGGCCGCCCCGTTGCTCGCCCGCCTCCTGCTCTCCCTCGCCGGCGGTGTCGAGCCGGTAGAAGTAGTCGTCGACGGCGGCGTTGAACGAGTCGTAGGCCTCGCTGGCGAGGTGGGCCCGCTCCTCCAGCGGGAAGGGCGTCACGTCGACGACGCGGCTCGGCTGCTCGCCCTCCTGGGCCTCGAGGTAGAGGCGCGGGTCGAACTCGCCGGTCCGCAGGGGCTCGGCCAGCCGGTCGATGGCGTCGTGGAGGTCGCGGTAGTCCTCCTCGGTCGCGTCCGCGATGGCGAGGGTCTTCTCGACGCCCGCCCGGGTGCAGACCTCTTCGGCGTAGAGGCCGCCGAAGTTGAGCTGGGTGGCCAGCGTCCGCACGACGTCGGTGTCGGACTGGTCCATCTTGGCGGCGAACCCCTCGAAGTCGATCGAGAGGGGGTCGATCCGCGACTGGGGGAACTCGTAGGGCGACCCCGGTGCGACCGTCCGGGACTTCAGCCGGACCGTCTCCAGGCTGTCGATCACCTCGCGGTTCTCGTCGAGGACGGCCACGTTGCCCTCGCCGAACAGTTCGACGACTAGCTGGGTGTTCTGGTCGGGGCGCTCGAAGTCGAAGGTGAGGATGCGGTCGAACTCGTACTGGGAGACGCCGGCGAAGTCCGCGCTGGAGAGGCGGTTGCGCAGCATCTTCGCGAAGTTGGGCGGGCGCCCCGGCGCCTCGGGCACGTGCTCGGGCGCGGCGGTGTGGACGCGCTTGCGCTCGCCGACCTGGATCAACAGCTCCACCCGGCCGCGGTCGAAGTCCCGGAGTTTCAGCCGCAGGAGGTCGTCGCCGTAGAGATACGCCTTGTCGACCTTCGCGCCCTCGTACCGGTTCAACTCGGTCACGAGCGCGCGCAGGTCGACGCTCGAAAGCTCCTGCTTGGGCTCCATAGGACGCCATTGCGGGGGCGACGGAAAAGACGTGTCGCTACGGGCGTCTGGCCGCCGAGGAGGGGACCGGTGGGGGGCCCTGCGGCCATCTCACCGCCGACGCGGGGACCGGTGGGGCTGGCCGGGGCGAGTGGATCGTGCGGACCGCGTCGGCGACGGTGAACGGATTTTTACCCCCCGCGAGCGACTCCCCGGCCATGCGTACCGACGGACGGAACCGATCCAGGACGACTGCCGGGGTGGGTGGATGAACTGGTTCGCGGACCTGTTCCTCGGCGTCGCCGGCCCGGACCCGATCATGCAGGGGGTGGTCGGCGGAGTCGTCATCGCATCGCTGAACCTGCTCGGCGCGCTGCTGGTGCTGATCTGGCGGGACCCCTCGGAGCGCTCGCTGGACGGGGCGCTCGGGTTCGCCGCCGGCGTCATGCTCGCGGCGAGTTTCACGAGCCTGATCGTCCCCGGGATCGACGCCGCCGACGGCAACGTCCTCCCCGTGCTCGTCGGGATCGTCGCGGGCGTCGTCCTGCTGGACCAGGCCGACCACTGGGTCCCCCACGTCCACGTCATCATCACGGGTCGCCGGCGCGCCGACCAGACGGTCTCGGACGGCGCGGTCTTCACGGACGCCCTGGACAGGAAGACGGCCTCCGTCGTCCTGTTCATCGTCGCCATCACCATCCACAACATGCCCGAGGGGCTGGCCGTCGGCGTGGGCTTCGGCTCCGGGAACGTCGGCGAGGCGCTGGCGCTGATGCTGGCGATCGGTCTCCAGAACATCCCCGAGGGGCTGGCGGTCTCGATCGCCGCCGTCCACGCGGGGCTCGACCGGACGGCCTACGCCGTCCTGACGGGCGTCCGCTCGGGGCTGGTCGAGATCCCGCTGACGATCTTCGGCGCCTGGGCGGTGACGATGGCGGCCCCGCTGCTCCCCTACGCGATGGGCTTCGCCGCCGGCGGGATGCTGTTCGTCATCAGCGACGAGATCGTCCCGGAGACCCACGCGAACGGGAACGAACGGGTGGCTACCCTCGGGACGATGCTCGGCGTGATCGTGATGCTGTACCTGGACGTGAGCCTGGCGGCCTGAGGCGACGGCCGGGGACAGAGCGCCCACCCCGAGGCGAGGGGCGAGGGCAGAGCGCGACCACCGAGGCGACGGTGACGACGCTGACGGGACGCTAGGACCCGGCGGTCAACCTCGAACCTCCGCCAGCGCCCGCCGCGCACCGGCGCCGACGAGGAAGCCCGCGGCGCCAAGCAGGAGCGCGTACCCCACGCCCAGGCCGAGCGCGAGCAGCGCCGACTCGTGGGGGCGGGTGAGCAGCGCGAAGGCGTGGGGCAGGTAGAACCCCATCGAGAGCGACGCCGCCAGGGCGACGCTCACCAGCAGCCCGTCGTTGTAGTACGCTGCGGCGGCGGCGACGACCAGCGCCAGGCCGAGGGCGACGCCGTCGAGCCCCTCCGAGGCCACGGGGAGCGGGCCGAACACCGCCAGGAGCCGCAGCAGGAAGGTGACGACGAACAGTGCCGACGCGACCCCCGTGAGCCAGACGGACACGTCGAACCGTCGCCCGAGCAACAGGTGGTCGGCGACCTCCAGCGTGCGCATTGGCGGGGATTCTGTCCCCGGGTAGGTATGTATTGCGACGGTCGGGCGTCGACGCGGGGTGTTCAGCCCCCGTCCGCACCGGCACCGTCGCTCCCGGGGCTCGGGTGGTCCACTGCGTCCGCGGCCTCCCCGTCCGGACCCGCCGCGTCGCCGGAAGCGTCCCCGTCGACGACGCGGAACCCGCCGGTCTCCGCCCGCCCGGAGAGCTCCCGCTGCGGGTAGGGGATCTTGATCCCCTCGCGGTCGAAGGCGGCCTTGATCTCCCGGACGGCGGTCGCGTGGGCGCGCCACTTACGCCGGGCGCTGGGGTTGTCGATCCAGAAGCGCAGTTCCAGGCCGATCGCCGAGTCGCCGAAGCGCTTCGGGACCACCTGCGGGGCCGGAACCCGCCGGACCTCGTCGATGTCGCGGATGGTCTCCTCGGCGACCGACTCGGCGCGGTCGAGATCCGCGTCGTAGTCGATGCCGACCTCGAGTCGCAGGCGGAGGCGGTCGCGGTCGGTCCGGTTGACCAGCGTGGAGTTGCTCGCCTGATCGTTCGGGATGACGACCGTCTCGCCGTCGAAGTTGCGCAGGCGGGTGTTGACGATGGTGATGTCGGTGACGACGCCCTCGTAGTCGTCGACGACGACCCAGTCGCCGATCTCGAACGGGCGCGAGAACATGAGGACGAACCCCGCGATCAGCGAGCCGAGGGTCTGCCGGGCGGCCATGCCGACCACGATGCCGAGGAAGCCGGCCCCGACGAGCAGGCCGTCGAGGTTGTAGTCCCAGACGGCGAGGGCGGCCAGCCCCACCGCGATCAGCAGGACGAGCTGGAGCACCCGGAAGACGATCCCCTCCTGGTGTTCGTTGATGTGGGCCGACTGCTCGGCGTAGGCGTCCAGCCACGACTGCAGCAGGTCCGTGCCGACGAAGACCGAGACGACCAGCAGGACCGTCACCAGCACCCGCCCCAGGGTCGGGAGGAGGGCGCCGACGACCGCCGCCAGCTCCAGCGCGAGGGCGACCTGCCCCCACACCAGCAGCAGGGCGAAGCCCGCGAGCAGGACGGCGGCGACCTGGACCGACCGCACCACCGCCCGGACGGGGACGAGCCAGCTCACGTCCTCGGCGGCGACCGGGATCTCCTCGCGCTCGAAGACGACGCGGTGGACGAACCGGCTGCCCTGCCTGACGAGCCACGGGGCGACCAGCACCGCGAACACCGCCGTGGCGGCCAGCAGCGCGGCCGTCGCCGCGACGCGGGCCTCGGGCGTGACGAACGACTCCAGGATCGCACGAACCTCGTCGACGGGACCTGGCATCTGTCGACCTACTCAACTCCGCCGCGGGCCGTAAACGTTTACGACCGCCGGGCCGCCGACCGCGGCGGCGAACACGCACTTATATTTTGGATGCTCTCACAGTGTGGCATGGACGCGGCCGGCACGCGACGTGGCCGGCACGCGAGGTGATCAAAGATGCCAACGCCACTGGACGGCGACGTAGCACAGCAGGGCGACTTCGAACTGAGCAGTCCCGACTTCGAGGCCGGCGAACAGATGCCCGACTGGGTCGGGTACGCCAACGAGAACGACAACCCCCGCCTGGAGATCAGCGGCGTCCCGGACGAGGCGGAGTCGCTGGTGCTGGTGCTCGACGACCCCGACGCCGAGCCCGTGGTCGGCCACGTCTACGACCACTGGCTGGTCTGGGACGTCGACGCCGATCAGGGCGAGATCCCCCGCGACTGGGACGCGCCCGGCGACGGCGCCACCGTCGGCTACAACGACTACGTGGAGAACGAGTACGGTGGGCCGGCCCCGCCGGAGGGGAGCCACACCTACAAGTTCAAGCTGCTCGCGCTGGCCGACGAACTCGGCGCCCCCGACGTGATCCGCAAGCAGCGGCTCGGCTCGATGATCTACAACCAGACGGAGATCCTCGCGGCGACCCAGCTCGAAGCCACGTACGACGCCGAGCAGGGCACCATCTTCTGAACCCCCACCCCGTCGATTTTTTCGCCCACTCGGTGAGCACTGGCCCACGTCCGGCACGAGGATTTTCGACGGACGACGTACCGTTCCATCGACACCGTTAGGTACCTTTTTGGGTTCGCTCACCCACTTTCGGGTATGGGAATGGACGACGACGCGCGGGAGTACCACCGCCAGGACCCGCCCGGCAAGATCGAGATCTCGACGACGAAGCCCACCAACACGCAGCGCGATCTGAGTCTCGCATACTCGCCCGGCGTGGCGGCCCCGTGTCGCGACATCGCCGCGGACCCCGAGAAGGCCTTCGAGTACACGGCCAAGGGGAACCTCGTCGGCGTCGTCTCCAACGGCTCTGCGGTGCTGGGGCTGGGCAACATCGGCGCCCAGGCGTCCAAGCCCGTCATGGAGGGCAAGGGCGTGCTGTTCAAGCGCTTCGCCGACATCGACGTCTTCGACATCGAACTCGACCAGGCGGACCCGGACGACATCGTGCGGTCGGTCTCGGCGATGGAGCCCACCTTCGGCGGCATCAACCTCGAGGACATCAAGGCGCCGGAGTGCTTCGAGATCGAGGACCGCCTCCGCGAGGAGATGGACGTGCCGGTCTTCCACGACGACCAGCACGGGACCGCCATCATCTCCGGTGCCGCCCTCGTCAACGCGGCCGACATCGCCGACAAGGACCTCGCCGACCTCGACATCGTCTTCTCCGGGGCCGGCGCCTCCGCGCTCGCGACCGCCCGCTTCTACGTCTCCCTGGGCGCGCGCGCCGAGAACATCACCATGTGCGACTCGACGGGGATCATCACCCAGGAGCGCGTCGAGGCCGGCGACGTCAACGAGCACAAGGCGGAGTTCGCCCGCGACATCCCCGACGGCGACCTCGCCGACGCGATGGACGGCGCCGACGTGTTCGTCGGCCTCTCGGTCGGCGGCATCGTCTCCCAGGAGATGGTCCGCTCGATGGCCGACGACCCGTTCGTCTTCGCGATGGCCAACCCGGACCCGGAGATCAGCTACGAGGACGCCAAGGCGGCCCGCGAGGACACCGTCATCATGGCCACCGGTCGCTCGGACTACCCCAACCAGGTGAACAACGTCCTGGGGTTCCCGTTCATCTTCCGCGGCGCGCTCGACGTGCGCGCGACCGACATCAACGAGGAGATGAAAGTCGCCGCGGCGAAGGCGCTGGCCGAACTCGCCCGCAAGGACGTCCCCGACGCGGTCGTGAAGGCCTACGGCGACCAGCCGCTGCAGTTCGGCCCGGACTACATCATCCCGAAGCCCCTGGACCCGCGGGTGCTGTTCGAGGTCGCGCCCGCGGTCGCCAAGGCCGCGATGGACTCGGGCGTCGCCCGCGCCGAGATCGACGTCGACGAGTACGCCGAGAGGCTCGAGGCCCGCCTCGGCAAGAGCCGCGAGATGATGCGCGTCGTCCTCAACAAGGCCAAGTCCGACCCCAAGCGCGTGGCGCTGGCGGAGGGGACCGACGAGAAGATGATCCGCGCGGCCTACCAGCTCGCCGAGCAGGGCATCGCCGACCCCGTGTTGATCGGGAACCGCGCGTCGATCGAGGCGACGAGCGACGACCTCGGCCTCGACTTCGAACCCGAGGTCGTCGACCCCCGCGAGGGGGGCCACGAGGGGTACGGCGACCGGCTCTACGAACTGCGCAAGCGCCACGGCGTCACCCGTAACGAGGCGGGCGAGCTGATCAAGCGCAACACCGACTACTTCGGCAGCGTGATGGTCGAGCAGGGCGACGCCGACGCGCTGCTGACGGGGCTGACCCACCACTACCCGAGCGCGCTCCGCCCGCCGCTGCAGGTGATCGGCACCGCCGAGGACGCCGACTGGGCCGCCGGCGTCTACCTGCTCACGTTCAAGAACCGCGTCATCTTCGCCGCCGACACGACCGTCAACTTCGACCCCGACGCGGAGATGCTCGCCGTGATCGCCGAACACACCGCCGAACTGGCCCGGCGGTTCAACGTCGAGCCCCGGGCGGCCATGCTGTCGTACTCCAACTTCGGGAGCGTCGACAACGCGGACACCCGCAAGGTGCGCGACGCGGTCTCGACGCTCCACGAGAAGGGCGTCGACTTCCCGGTCGACGGCGAGATGCAGGCCGACACCGCGGTCGTCGAGGACATCCTCGAGGGCACCTACGACTTCGCCGAACTCGACGAGCCGGCGAACGTGCTCATCTTCCCCGACCTCGAGGCGGGGAACATCGGCTACAAGCTGCTCCAGCGCCTCGGCGGCGCCGACGCCATCGGGCCGATGCTGGTCGGCATGGACAAGCCGGTCCACGTCCTCCAGCGCGGCGACGAGGTCAAGGACATCGTCAACCTCGCGGGCGTGGCCGTCGTCGACGCCCAGGAGGACTAGGCCGGAATCGGGAGGACGAGACCGGGAGCCGCGGCTCGCGGAGATCGGTTTCGCGGCTCCTGGAGGTCGTTTCGCGGCTCGCGGAGGTCGTTTCGCCGCTCGCGTTCGAACAACCACGTAGCGGCGCCGCCGCTCAGTCGCTCGGGTGGCGCTCCGCCCGCGACGGCGGGAGGTAGTGGGGCCGCTCGCTCGGCGTCGAGAGCGGTTCGGGGAGGACGCAGTGCTGGGGGGCGTTCGCGAGGTGGCTGTAGGCCGACGGGTCGTTCGCCAGCACGTGGGCCGGGTTCTCGCGGCTGTCGATCCGGGCGGCCCGGAGTTCGCCGAAGCCGGCGATCCGGGCGCAGATGCCCCGCCAGTGGTGCTCGCTCCCCGTCGGGACCGAGATCGGCACCTCCCAGTCGGGGTCGGTCGCCGAGAGCACCGTCCGGTTGACGTTCGCGGCGAGGTCGTCGTGGTCGACGAGGACGCCGACCCGGGCGTCCGGCGGCGAGCGCGCGGCCAGCACGTCCAGGCCGAGGTGGAGCGCGCGGTACTCGGCGACGTTGTTGTTCGGCGGGACGTCCGGCAGGGAGACGCGGGCGACCCGCTCGCCGTCCTGGGCCTCGATCACGGCACCGAGGCCGCCGCCGTCGGGGCGGTAGGAACCGTCGGTGGCGACGTAGAACTGTCGTCGGTGCGTCTCCGGCGGGTGGGCGATGTGGGGGGTCGGGGAGTCGTCGAACAGGTCCCGTAGCGTCGTCCGGCCCGGTGCGGCCATGTACGTGGCCGTAGGCGATTCCCGCACTTAAAGTTGCGCCGCCGAGTGGGCGACCGCCTGGCGGGCAGATGGATGGCGAACAGCCGGCGGGCGAGGGGGTGAACGCGGAGCGGCCCGCCGGGCACCCGCTGACGCTCCGCGGCGACGGTCAGCGCACGGGGGCTCTGGCCCCGGTATCGTACAAGAAGGTTCGCGCGTCGATGCGGCCTCGGACCCCGACACCCGTCCGGGGCGTCCCACGAGTCGTAAGGCTTTCACCCCGACGCGTCCCGCTCTCGGCCATGCCGATCCTTCCCGCGGGCTTCGCGCTCCCGCCGCTGCCGTACCTGCTGGGGCTGCTCGTCGCGCTCGGCGCCGTCGCCTGGGGCGTCCGCGCGCGGGCGCCGGCGTTCGAAGAGCCCCACGTCGTCGCGCTGGCGCCGTGGATGGTCCTCGGCGCGGCGCTGAACGTGCTCGACCAGGCCGGGGCGATCCCGGCGCCCGCGAGTCCGCTGTTCGGGACACCCGCCGTCTACGCCTCGGTCGCCGTCGCCGCCGGCGCGACGTGGCTGCTGGCCGATTCCGTGACTCCGGAGACTCCCCGGACGCTGGGGGGCGTGGGGACGGTCGCCGCCGTCCTCGCGGTCGCCTGGACCGGCGCCGTCGGCGTCGCCGAGGGGACGCTCCGCCCGGGCCCGTCGCTGATCGCGCTCGTCGCCGCGCTGGCGGTCGCGCCCGCGGTGTGGCTCGGGCTGCGGCGCCTCCGCCCGACCGTCGGCACGACCGGCTGGGCCGGGCTGCTGGCGGTGTTCGCCCACACGCTCGACGGGCTCTCGACCGCCGTCGGCGTCGACTGGCTGGGCTACGGCGAACGGACGCCGCTCTCGCGGCTCATCATCGAGTTCGCGGCCGGGCTTCCGACCGCCGAGTACCTCGGCGGCGGCTGGCTGTTCGTCATCGTGAAGGCGCTGCTGGCGGCGTGGATCGTCTCGCTGCTCGCGCCGACCGTCCGCGAGGACGGCGCCGAGGGCTACGCGCTGCTCGCGCTCGTCGCCGCCGTCGGCCTCGGCCCGGGCGTCCACAACCTCCTGCTGTTCGCCATCGGCGGCGGGGCGTAGCCCGCGCTGGACGCGCCCCGACTGCGACGCCGGTGCCGCCGATCGGTCCCCCTACGGCTCTGCGTCGTGGATGGTCTCGCCGCGCTGGAGCCGCGCCGCAATCGTGAACGTCTGCTCGCGTTCGCGCCGCGTGGGCGCGTGCGCGCCGAGGTAGCGCGCCACCGCGACGAACAGGGTCCGCCGGCGCGACGGGTCCTCGACGCGGTCGAGCTGGGCGAACCCGGCTTCCAGTGCCTGGTAGGTGTGGAAGCCGGCGTCCTCGCGGAGCAGGGCCGAGGCGAGCGTCCGCCGGAGGCGATCGGGGTCGCCGCCGCCGTCGATGTAGTGGGCGGCGTGGGCCCCGGCGGCGTCGACCGCGCCCTCGCGGTCGAAGGTGTCGAGCAGCGCCGACAGTTCCTCGTCGGGGTCCGCGTCGGGGTCGGGCGCCGGCGTCGGTGCCGCCGGCGAGTTGAGGAACCGGTCCAGGTAGACGTTGACGGCGGCGTCGAAGACGCCGCGGTAGAGTTCGGTCGCGCCGGTCCGTTCGGCGAGCCCGTGGATCGCGTTGGCGTAGGTGAACGTGTGGTGGACGGTGTTCCAGTCGCCGAACTCGTTGACCGTCGAGAAGTTCGCGACCCGGGTGGCCGCGGCGAACGCGACCGCGCCGGCCAGTTCCTCGACGGAGGCGCCGTCGCGGATGGCTCCCTCAAGCGCCGCGACGACCGCCTCCGGGTCGTCGCCGAGCAGCGTCTCCTGGAAGTCGTCGGGTTCGCTCCAGCCGTCGCCCGGATTTTCGGGCTTGCTCCCGGCTCCCTCCGCCGCGGCGACCAGGTCGTCCAGGCGGTCGAACGACGCTGCCAGCGACCCCGCGAGGTCGACGGGCTGGCGCCACGAGGAGAGTTCCTCGCTGCGCTCGGCGTCGGCGAGGCCGCGGACGAGGCTCGCGAGCACCTGGTCGGCGTGTTCCCAGCCGATCCGGTCGAGGGCCTCGCAGGCCTTGTTGACGAAATCGAGCGTGTGCCCGGTGTCGAGATAGCGGTGGTCGGTCGCGGCGGCCACGAGCAGTTCGGCGAGGCGGTCGTCGTCGAACCCCTCGGCGACCGCGGTGCGGAGACAGCGCTCGGCGCCGTCGGCGTCGCGGACCTCGACGGCGTCGCGGAACCAGGTCTTCAGACGCGCGAAGGGGACCTCGCGCGCGTCGAAGGGCTCCTGGTCGAACTTCGGCGGCTCGCCAGCGCAGTCGTCGGCGACGTGGAGCAAGCCCTGGTAGAGCGCGCGCTTGCGGTCCCCCTCCTCCTGGTCGCCGAGGACGTTCGCCAGCGCGGCCAGGATCGTCAGCCCGGAGCTCCAGCCGTCCTCGCGGTAGCGCGTGCCGAAGAGCACGCCGGTCCGAACCGGCTCCTCGACGGGGACGTCGGCGTCGAGTAGCCCGATGGCCGACTTGGCGACGACGAGACGGAGGTTCTGCTCGAGGCCGTCGTCCAGCCGGGTCGCCCAGTGGTCCGCCGGCGGCTCGTCGCGCGCGGGCTCGGGGTTCACGTAGACGGTCCCGTCGCGGACCTCGACGGGGTAGTCGGGGACGTCGTCCGCCCAGGGGTCGAAGGTGTCGCCGCAGGAGAGTTCGAAGCGGGCGTGGTGCCAGTGGCAGGTGAGCACGCCGTCCTCGACGCTCCCCTCGGTGAGCGGGAAGCCCATGTGCGGGCAGCGGTTGTCGACCGCGTGGACGTCGCCCTCGTGGTGGAACAGGGCGATCGCGTGGCCCCGGAGGGTGACGAGTTTCCGGCCCTCGGCGGCCAGTTCCGAGAGCTCGACGGCGGGCTCGAACGGGTCGGTGGCCGTGGGCGCCTCTGCGTCGCTCATGAGAACGAATACCACGCGGGAGGACAAAACGGTTCGCCGGTCCGGCGGGTGGGCCAGGGATCCGGGGCGACGGGGAGGCCAGGCGATCGGGCGCCCGCGACGCGTCGACGCCGGAGCGCCTACAGCGGGAATTCCCGGGGTTCGTGCTGGATCGAGATCCACCGTTCCCGGGTGAACTCCCGGAGGATGGCGTCGGTGTTGTACCGGCCCATTCCCGAGCCCTTGACGCCGCCGAAGGGGATGTGGGGCTCGTCGTTGAGGGTCTGGTCGTTGACGTGGACCATCCCCGCGTCGACGCGCTCGGCGAGCGCCTTCG
The DNA here is from genome assembly GCA_042216345.1 of Haloferacaceae archaeon. GTDB lineage: Archaea > Halobacteriota > Halobacteria > Halobacteriales > Haloferacaceae > JBDGUA01. The sequence continues at coordinate 2,682 of JBDGUA010000014.1, read as the reverse complement.
CCCGGGCGAGGTCCTCGCTGAAGACCCCCGCGGCCAGGCCGTACTCGGTGTCGTTGGCCAGTTCGACCGCCTCCTCGTCGTCGGCGAACGTGACGACTGGCGCGATGGGTCCGAAGTGCTCGTTGCAGGCCGGTGCCGCGTCGTTGGTGATGCCGGTAATCACGGTCGGTTCGACGAAGAGGTCCTCGTGGCCGCCGCCGACCACGAACTCAGCGCCCTCCTCCCGGGCGGCGGCCAGGTACTCGAGCATCTCGTCGCGCTGGGACTCGTTGATGATCGGGCCGATGTCCGTCTCCGGGTCCGCGGGGTCGCCGACGACCAGGTCTGCGGCCCGGTCCGCCAGTCGCTCGGCGTACTCCTCGGCGACGTCCTCGTGGACGAGGTGGCGGTTGATCGAGATGCACACCTGTCCCTGGTGGACGAAGGAGCCGAACATCCCGGCGTCGACGGCGGCGTCGAGGTCGGCGTCGTCGAGGACCACAAGGGGGTTGTTGCCGCCGAGTTCCAGTGCCGGTAGCGCCAGGTTCTGGACGGCCCGGCCAGCGACGTGTTTGCCGGTCTCCGTCGACCCGGTGAACGAGAGCACGTCCAGGTCCGGGTGGCCGGCGAGTCGTTCGCCGGCCTCCTCGCCGTAGCCCGGGACGACGTTGAGGACGCCGTCCGGCAGGCCGGCGGCCTCGAAGAGCCTGGCCAGCGCGAGCCCGCCCGTGACCGGCGTGTCCTCGGCCGGCTTGAGCACGACCGCGTTGCCGAGCGCGAGCGCCGGCGCGACCGCCCGCATCGACAGGTGGAACGGGAAGTTCCACGGCGTGATGACCCCCACGACGCCGACGGGTTCGCGGTGGACCTCGTTCTCCTTGCCCGGGACGACCGAGTCGGCGTGGCGGCCCTGCGACCGCGTCGGAAAACTCGCCGCCTCGGCCATCATCCCCGGCGCGAGTTCCTCGAGTTCCAGCCCGACCTTCAGGCGCGTGCTGCCGGCCTCGGTGACCAACAGATTCGCGAGGTCGTCCTGGTGGTCCTGCAGGAGCCCTATCGCGCGCTGAACGACCTCGGCGCGTTCCTGCGGGGGCGCCGCGGCCCAGTCGGACTGGGCTGCGGTCGCCGCCGCGAACGCCTCGTCGACGTCCCCGGGGGTCCCCGCGGGCACCTCGTAGATCTCCTCCCGGGTGGCCGGGTTCTCGACCGGGATGGCGTCCCGGCGGCCCGGTCCGACCCACTCGCCATCGAGGTACAGTGCGTTCCAGTCGGCGTCGACTCCGAAGCCGTGGGTGACAGACTCAGCCATGACACCGGGCGTACGGGGCGACCGGTAAAGAACCTCGGCCGCGAGGATGCGACGGCCGGCGGTCAGGTCCCCCGGGTGCCGGACCCCTCGTCCGCGACGCAAACCGGGAGCTGGACGAACGACTCCCCGGTCCAGCGCCACGCGCCGATCACGGGCTCCTCACCGAGCGAGACGATCAGGTAGACGTAGTCCGGCCAGGTCGCGAGCCGCTCGTCGGTGCGGCTCGGCCCCCGGGGGCCCGCCGGGTGGGAGTGGTAGAACCCCAGGTGATCGAACCCATCGGTCTCGACGGCCTCGATGCGCCGGACGGTCTCCGCCGGGTCGAGGTCGTAGCGGTACCGGGGCTCGTCGGCGACGTTGGTGACGGGGCGGAGGGCCGTGATCCGGGCGATCTGTGCGTCGCCAGCGGCGTCGGCGGGGGCTGGTCCGTCGTCGACGCCATCTGCCGGCCGTCGCTCGCCGGCCAGCACGCCGCAGACCTCCTCGGGGGCGCCCTCACGGGCCTGCTCGAACAGTTCGGCGCGAACGTCAGCGGTGAGAACGAGGCGCTCGATCACGATACAAATGGGAGGGAGCCGTCACTCGAAGTCGCGGCGCATCGCGATCTCGAACCAGGGGCAGAGCCGGAGCTGGCGGTACCAGCGCGGGTGCTCGTGGAGGTGCTCGTAGTCGACCCAGAGCAGTCCCGCGATCTCGTCCTCGTCCGGGTCGAGGGAGGTGTCCTCCAGGGTCACCTTCAGGACCGCACAGACCTCCCACTCCAGGCCCTCGTCGAGGTAGTGGCGCTTGTACTCGAAGCGGTCGGTGAGCCGCAGGTCCGAGTACTGGTCGGGCGTGACGCCGAGTTCCTCCTCGAGACGCTTCCGGGTGGCCTCCTCCTGGGTCTGGCCTTCGACGGGGTGGGAGGCGACGGTGCCGTCCCAGCAGGTGTCCCAGAGGCGCTTGGTCGGGGCGCGCTGGGCCAGGAGGATCCGGCCCTCGCCGTCGAACACCAGCGAGGTGAACGCCCGGTGGCGGACGCCGTCGCCCGTGTGGGCCTCGAGGCGGTTCACCAGCCCCTGGGGGTTGTCGTCCTCGTCGACCGCGATCACGTCCTGGCCGGCGTTGGGGTGGTCCTCCCCGGCTCCGGCGACCTCCTCGGTACTCATACCCGTCCGTTCACCGACCGGAAACAAGGAGTCTTCGATGCGCGGCGGTCGCACGGGCGGAATCGCGGCTCGCGCGCCCGGGCGGGCGGCGTCGCTGCAGGGGGCGCGGCGCATCCCGGCACCGCGGCCGGTTCGTCGACAGGGTAGACGACTCGCTGGCGGGGTGGACGACTCGCTGGCGGGGTGGACGACTCGCTGGCGGGGCGGACGGCTCGCTGGCGGGGCGGACGGCTCGACCCGGGGCCG
>JBDGUA010000009.1:41036-80802 GCA_042216345.1 Haloferacaceae archaeon | reverse complement strand
AGGAGCGCCCGCCGCCGCCCCAGTTGCGGGTGCCGAACTTCGCCGAGTAGGTGAAGTCGCCGTGGCTCGGGCGCGGCGCCGTGATGAACGGCTCGTACTTGCCCGAGCGGGCGTCCTTGTTCTGGATGACCATCCCGATCGGCGTCCCCGTGGTGTAGCCGTCCTGGATGCCGCTCTTGATCTGGACCGCGTCGGGTTCGTTGCGGCTCGTGGTCACCTTCGACTGGCCGGGGCGTCGTCGGTCGAGTTCCGTCTGGATGTCCTCCTCGCTGAGTTCGAGGCCGGCGGGACAGCCCGAGACGGTACAGCCCATCGCCTCGCCGTGGCTCTCGCCGAACGTGGTCACCTGAAACAGGCGACCGAACCTGTTGCCGTTCATTGGCGTGAGATGGCCGCCCCAAGGTCATAAAGGGTGTCGAAGAACCCCGGGAACGAGACGTCGACGTGTTCACCGCCCTCGATCGTCGTCGTCCCGTCGGCGACGAGCCCCGCGACCGCCAGCGACATGACGATCCGGTGGTCCGCCCGCCCGTCGACCCGGGCGCCGCGCAGGTCGGACTCGGCGCCGTGGACGAGTAGTTCGTCCTCGCGTTCGGTCACCGCGGCACCGAGTTTGGTCAGCTCTTCGGCCATCGCGCTCACCCGATCGGTCTCCTTGTACCGGACGTGCTCGCAGTTGACGATCGCCGTCTCGCCGTCGGCGACGGCCCCGAGGGTGGCGATGGTCGGCAGCAGGTCCGGCGTGTCGCCGACGTCGACCTCGACGCCCGAGAGGGCCGAGTGCCGGACCGTGATCTCGCCGGCGGCCTCGTCCCAGGAGATGTCGGCGCCCATGCGCTCGAGGACGTCGACGATGGCCGTATCCCCCTGCGCGCTCGGGCGGGCGCCCTCGACGACGACCGCGCCGTCGTCCCCGACGGCCGCGCCGTCCTCACCAGTAGCGTCGACGCCAGCGTCGGCGCCGGCGACGGCGCCAGCGGCCAGGAGATAGGAGATCGAGGAGAAGTCGCCGGGGACGTGGTACGCGCCCGCGTCTGGGTCGTAGGCCTGCCCGCCCGCGACGGCGAACCCCTCCGCGGTCTGACGCGCGTCGACGCCGAAGGCCTCGAGGACCTCGATCGTGACGTCGACGTACGGCGCCGACTTGAGTTCCGTCTCGAGGTCGATCTCGATCCCCTCGTCGGTGACGGCCCCCGCCATGAGCAGCGCCGTGATGTACTGCGAGGAGACGTCCCCCGGGATCGAGACCCGACCGCCGTCGACGGGGCCGCCGACGACCAGCGGGGCCTGGCCGTTCCCGCGGGTGCTCTCGGCCCGCCCGCCGAGTTGCTGGATCGCGTCCAGGAGCGGTCCCTGGGGGCGGGATCGAAGCGACGCGTCGCCCGTGAGGACCGTCAGCCCGTCGGCCAGCGCGGCGGTGGCGGTGACCAGCCGCGTGGTGGTGCCGCTGTTGGCGCAGTCGATCACGTCGTCGGGGACACCCGGTCGTCCCGCGAAACCGTCGACGTCGAGGGCTTCGACGCGGTCGGCGCCGTCGTGGCTGTCGACCCGGCGCTCGATGTCGCCGCCGAAGGCCTCGACCGCCCGCATCGTCGCCTCGGTGTCGGCGCTGACAAGCGGGTCGTGGACGACCGCGCCGTCGCTGTATCCCGCCGCGAGAATCGCCCGGTGGGTGTAGCTCTTCGAGGGGGGCGCACGGGCCCGCCCCGCGACCCGGGACTGGGAGACTTCCACGTTCATGCAGCGAGGTAGCGACGGGGTGGGCATGAGAGTACCGGACCCACACGCTTGACGGATCCCCCGCGTGCCCACAGGCTGATGATTTCCCGTCCGCCTTCTCGCGTGGCGGTTCAGCGGGGTGAGCAAGACTAATACCAGTGTCCGTCGAACGATCCCCTCACAGTATTTTCCATGGATCGGCGGCAGTTCCTTCGACTGACAGTACTCGGCGGTCTCTCGTCCATCGCCGGTTGCTCGGAATCGACGCGCCCCGTCGAAGAGTTGGATTCGTTCGCGACACACAACTACCACCCAGTTCCGGCGGGGGAGTGCCTCATCCAGCCGATCAGTAGTTCGTACACGGCCGAGATCGAGTACTACGTCAACGTCCGTCGCCCCGACGAGGGGTACAGTCAGTCGGTCCCGGCAAACGCCCTCGTACTGCCCGAGTACGTGGTTCCGGGAGAGGGAACGAGAGAACTCCCCCGGGAGGTACTGTCGGGGTATCTCGAGAGTCCGAGCCGACTGGACGTCCTGGAGGACATCGACGCATCCGGAACCGTCCCGCCAGGCTGGAACACGTTCGTCGTCGACAACTCCCGCGGCGAGACGGCCATCCAGGTGGAGACTGGCGGGACGCTGTACCGATCCAAGGACCCCGTAGGGGCGTCGTCCTGTGACACTACTTCCGAGGGGAAGCTGTCTGTCCAAAAGCTTGATTTTGTCAGAAGCTACGCCGGCCCCCCGAACCGGCTCTTGTTCCACTACCGAATCGACTCCCCTGCATCTGACAGGTATCGGTGGTCAGTGACGGTCCTGACGAAGACTGCACAGACGACTGCGACGTGGGAAACCGAGAGCGAGTGCGCTGCACACCTCGCGGGGGACTGGGAGATCGCTGACGACGCCTTGAACGGCTTTCGTCAGAGCGGCGATCGACTGAAGGTCGAGATCACCGCGATCGGGGAGTCGGACGAATATCGTGCGGAACAGTGGGTGGATCTGTAGCGGTCCCCACGGGGGTGCGAATCCACTCCTCTCTCGAGCGGTCTCGGAACTCCCGAACGGCTATGTCGCCCGGGCCACCACAGTCCATCATGGACCCGGACTTCGCCGCGCTGGACGAGTACCTCGCCGACGACTACGACGGCTACCTGATCGACGCCGCCGGCGACGACTCCGACCAGCGCTACCTCTCGGGGTTCGACGCCCCCGACCCGTTCGTCACGCTCTACACGCCCGACGGGACGCACCTCCTGGTCAGCAGCCTGGAGTTCGGACGGGCGAGAAAGGAGAGCCGCGCCGACGCGGTCCACCGGCTCTCGGCGTTCGACCACCGGGCCAGCGTCGTCGAACACGGCGAGATCGCCGGCAAGGGACGGACGCTGGCGGCCTTCCTCGAGGCGTGCGACGTCGACTCGGTCGCCGTCCCGAAGCGCTTCCCGCTGGCCGCCGCCGACGGCCTCCGCGGCCAGGGCGTGAGCGTCACGGCCGCCGAGCGCGACGTCGTCACGGAGATCAGGGCAGTCAAGACCGACGAGGAACTCGCCCACGCCCGCGCCGCCCAGGAGGCCAACGAGGCCGCGATGCGGGCCGCCGAGGACCTCCTGCGCTCGGCGACGGTCGTCGACGGCGTCCTCTACCACGAGGACGACCCCCTCACCAGCGAGCGCGTCAGGGAGGAGATCGAGGTGACGCTGCTGCGCCACGGCTGCGGCCTCGACGAGACCATCGTCGCCTGCGGGGCCGACGCCGCCGACCCCCACGACCGCGGGAGCGGCCCGCTGGAGGCCGACGAGCCGATCATCGTCGACATCTTCCCCCGCGACAAGTCGACGAAGTACCACGCCGACATGACCCGGACGTTCGTGAAGGGCGAGCCCAGCGACGCGATCCGCGAGTGGTTCGACGTCACCGACGAGGCCCGCCGGGCCGCCCTCGACGCCGTCGAACCGGGGGTCACGGGCGGGGCCGTCCACGACGTCGTCTGCGACGTCTTCGAGGACGCGGGGCACCCGACGCTCCGCAGCGACCCGCAGACCGAGACGGGGTTCATCCACAGCACGGGCCACGGCGTCGGCCTCGACGTGCACGAACTCCCCCGGGTCGCCCCGGGGGGCGAGGAGCTCGAACCCGGCCACGTGATCACCATCGAGCCCGGGCTCTACGATCCGGCGGTCGGCGGCGTCCGCATCGAGGACATCGTGGTCGTCACCGAGGACGGCCACGAGAATCTCACCGAGTACCCGGTCGAACTCGTCGTCGACTGATCGAGCACGGCCACCCGAGGAAGCGACCCGGCCGCGTTCCCGTCCCGGGCATCGAACCGTTTTTGCCGGGCGCAGGGCAAGGTCCTCCCCATGAGACTCCTGGTTGTCGGTGCGGGGGCGATGGGCCGCTGGTTCGCCCGCACCGTCGACGCCGACGTCGCCTTCGCGGACGTCGACCCCGGCGCGGCCGAGGACGCCGCGGCGGCGCTCGACGGGCGGGCGGTCCCCACGGACACCGACGAGACGTTCGACGCGGTCTGCCTGGCCGTGCCCATGTCGGTCGTCGAGGCGGCCATCGCCGACCACGCGCCGCGAGCCGACGCGGCGCTACTCGACCTCTCGGGCGTCATGCGCGGCCCCGTCGCGGCGATGCGAGAGCGCGCCCCCGACCGCGAGCGGGCGAGCCTCCACCCGCTGTTCGCCCCCGAGAACGCCCCGGGCAACCTCCCCGTCGTCGTCGACGAGCGCGGCCCGACCGTCGACGCCCTGCTGGCGGACCTGGCGGACGCGGGCAACGACGTCTTCGAGACCACCGCCGCCGAGCACGACGAGGCCATGGAGACCGTCCAGGCGCGGGCCCATACGGCCGTGCTCGCCTACGCGCTGGCGGCCGAGGACGTGCGCGAGGAGTTCCACACGCCAATCTCCGGGGAGCTGCAGGGCCTCGTCGAGACGGTCACGGACGGGACGCCCCAGGTCTACCGGGAGATCCAGGAGACCTTCGAGGGCGCCGACGACGTCGCCGCGGCGGCCCGGCGACTGGCGAACGCCGAGGGCGAGGGGTTCGACGAGCTCTACCGGCGCGCCGGCGACGCCGGGTCCCGCCCCGGTGACGGAGGATCCGAATCCGGCGACGGGGGATCCGAATCCGACGACGGGGGTGCCCCCGAGTGATCGACCGCGAGGCCGTCCGCTCGAACGCCAAGTACCTCCGGCAGGTCCGACCCATCGACCCCGCGGAGATCAGCGAGTACGTCGAGGGGCGACCCCACCCCGGCGTCGTCAAACAGGTCCTCCAGGAGGAGGCGTACGACCTCGGCCTCTTCGAGCGCGAGGACGGCACCTTCGTCCCGGCCGAGGAGGGGCCGATCCCGGACCCGCGCTGGCACCCCACCGCGTTCCCCGAGGAGTGGGCCTTCGCGGTCGAGGACTTCCTCGTCAGTCGCTACGGCGCGAACTGGCACCGGGGCGACAGCGGCGACCGACTCCGGGAGGCCATCCGGCGGCTCAAGGCCGATTACTACTACGAGAACCCCGTCGAGTACGACGCCGACGCCGCCGCGGGCTACGCCGTCTACCACCTGCCCGACTACTACGCGACCGTCGGCTACGTCCTCGACGACCTCGTGGAGAACGGCCTCCTCGACCACCGGCTCCGCGTCCTCGACGTCGGCGCCGGCGTGGGCGGCCCCGCGCTCGGCCTGCACGACTACCTCCCCGAGGCCGCAACGGTCGACTACCACGCCGTCGAGCCCAGCGCGGCGGCGGCGGTCCTCGAGCACCTGCTCGGGTCGACGCGGCGGAACTTCCGGACGACCATCCACGAGTCGACCGCCGAGGCGTTCGACCCGACCGACGTGGCCGAGTCGTTCGACCTGATCCTGTTTGCCAACGTGCTGAGCGAACTCGACGACCCCGCGGCGGTGGTCGAGCGCTATCTCGAGGCCGTCGCCGAAGACGGCTCGCTCGTCGCCGTCGCCCCGGCGGACCTCAACACCTCCACGGGCCTGCGGACGGTCGAGCGCGCGGTCGCGCCGCCCGACGGCGACGTGACGGTCTACTCGCCGACGCTCCGGCTGTGGCCCGGCGAGGCGCCGAGCGACCGCGGCTGGTCGTTCGACCGCCGGGACGACGTGGCCGCGCCGGCCTTCCAGACCCGCCTGGCCGAGGCCAGCAACGACCTCGATGCGTTCCTGAACGAGTCGGTCCAGTTCTCCCACGCCATCCTCCGGACCGACGGGCGGCGTCGCTACGACGTCCGCGCCGATTCCGGGCGCTTCGCGAAGATGGCCGAGATGGAACGGCACGTCACCAACCGGATCGACCTCCTGGCGGTGAAGCTGAGCCGCAACCTCTCGGAGGGCGGCAATCCCCTCTTCAAGGTCGGCGACGGCAGCGAGGCCGTCGAAAACTACGCCGTCCTCACGCGGGAATCCGCGCTCAACAGCGACCTGCTGGCGGCGGAGTACGGCGCGGTCCTGGCGTTCGAGAACGCCCTCGCGCTCTGGAACGACGACGAGGGGGCGTACAACCTCGTCGTCGACGGCGAGACCGTGGTCGACCTGGTCGCGGGCGAGTTGCGGCCCTGATCGCCCGGTGTCGCGGCGGCGGCGCGTTCGACTGCCGCCCCGACGGTCGATCCGACGCGCTTTTTCCCGCGGACCGGGAGCCTCACACGATGACAGCGCCCCACATTCTGCTCACCAACGACGACGGCATCGACCCGGTGGGCTTTCGCGCGCTCTACGACGCGCTCTCGGCGTTCGCGGAGGTGACCGCGGTGGCGCCGGCGGAGGACCGAAGCGCGGTCGGGCGGGCCATGTCCAGCGACGTCGCCGTCGAGGAGCACGACCTCGGCTACGCCATCGACGGGACGCCCGCCGACTGCACCGTCGCCGGCCTGGAGGCGCTCTGTCCCGACGCCGACCTGGTGGTCTCGGGCTGCAACGACGGGGCCAACCTGGGCGCGTACGTCCTCGGGCGTTCGGGCACGGTCAGCGCCGCCGTCGAGGCCGCCTTCTTCGACGTGCCCGCCATCGCCGTCTCCCTGTACGTCCCCGACAGTCCCGACTGGGCGGAGATCGCCGGCGACCCCGCGAACTACCGCCACGCGACCGACGCCGCCGTCTTCCTGGCGCGCAACGCTGTCGACGCGGGCGTCTTCGAGCGCGCGGAGTACCTGAACGTGAACGCGCCGCTCCCGGGCGAGGGGCCCGTCGACATGGAGATCACCCGGCCCTCGCTGGCCTACGACATGACCGCGGAGGTCGAGGCCGGTCGGATCACCCTCCACGACCGCATCTGGGGACGGATGCGCGAGGACGACGTCCCCGATCCCGCGGGCACGGACCGGCGGGCCATCGTCGAGGGGCGCGTCAGCGTCTCGTCCCTGACGGCCCCCCACACCGTCGAGCACCACGATGCCCTCGACGACCTCGCCGAGGAGTTCCCGGGCTGAACGCGCTACAGCGGTCGCTCGTCGGCCACGCTGGAACCAGGCCCCCCTCTCCGACCGAACGCCCCCCGGCGATCAACGGTGTTCGAGGAGACCTCCGCAGACGGGACAGGTGTCGTGGGGGCTGCCGGCGAGTTCGCGCCGTCGCTGGCGGAAACACGCGTTGCACAGCAGCGATCCGCACCGCTTGCACTCCCAGCTCTCGTATCCCTTGAGTCCCAGGCGGTCCAGCAGGCCGTTGGACTTCGCCTTGAGTTGGTCGCTACATCGCTCGCAGTGGGGCACGTTCCCGCGCTATCTCCGGAACACCTTAGCCCTTTTCCAACGCACGGGGTCCACAGCGCCGCTACAGCCGAAGTTCCTTATAGGATCGCCCGAGGAGTAGCTACGATGGCAGAGTACGAACTGGACGACGTCGATCGAGCGATCCTCTACGCGCTGCAGGAGGACGCCCGGAACCTCTCCTCCAGCGAGATCGCCGACCGGACCCACGCCTCCTCGAGCACCGTCCGGAAGCGGATCCAGCGCCTCGAGTCCGAGGGGATCATCAAGGGCTACAGCGCCGACGTGGACTACCAGAAGTCCGGCTACCCCCTCCGGATGCTGCTGTACTGCACGGCACCGATTCCCGAGCGCGGCGGCCTCATCGACGACATCCTGGCGATCCCCGGCGTCGTGTCGGTCCAGGAGCTTGTCACCGGCGAGCAGAACCTCCTGGTGACCGCCGTCTGCGAGTCCGACAGCGAGATCACGCCGATCGCCCAGGAGCTGGTCGACATGGGACTGACCGTCGCCGACGAGGTCCTCGTCCGCACGCACGCGACGACGCCGTTCGAGTCGTTCGACACCCAGTAGCCGGTCGCGAGCCAGCGTCCGTCTCTGTCGCTCCGGTCGCCGATCACTCCGTCGCGCTAACCCCCCGTCGCCCGATCACCCCCTCAGCTGACCTCTCTCGCCCGATCACCCCCTCACCCGATCACCCGTCGATAGCATCGCTCGAAACGCTCTGGAGCGTCGCCGCGGGTGCCCCACCGTGGTATGTCTTGACTGCCCGAACCGTTCCAGATGCGGAACCATCCGAACACATTGTTCACTTCGAAGGCCATAATAACCAGATTGTTCTACAGGCGGGTAACGCCGAGCCCTTCGGGGGCCGGACTCCGGCGGCGGAAACAGTTGCCGGGTTCGGCTCCCGCCCGCTCGGCGGCCACCCGACAGATGACACGCAACACCGCGTCGGACGAGCCAGCACCGCTCCCCGAATCGCCCGCGCCATCGGTGATCGGTCGACTGGCCACGCGAGCGGTGTGGGCGCTGTTCGGGCTCAGCCTGGTGGTGCTCGCGTTCTCGGTCGTGCGCGACTCCCGCTGGGCGCTGGCGGGCGTGGTGGCCGTCGACGGCCTCACCGCCGTCATGTGGGTCGTGGTCACCTTCTTCGGCGGCGTCGTCCACAGCTACGCCCGCCGCTACGTCGCCGGCGAGCCACGGGAAGACGCGTTCTTCGCGAAGACGTTCGCGTTCACGCTCGCCGTGATGGTCCTGGTCGCCGCTGACCACGTGGCGCTGTTCGCGGCCGCGTGGCTCGCGATGGGCCTGGTGATGGCCTCCCTCGTCGGCCACGTCGAGGGCTGGCCGCAGGCCCGGGCCGCCGCCCGGACGGCCCGCCGGCACTTCCTGGCGAGCAGCGCGCTCCTGACCGTGGGGCTCGCGGCGCTCGCGGCCGCGACCGGGCAGACTGGCATCCAGGCGATCCTCGCCCGCGTCGGGGACCTCCCGCAGTCGGTCGCCCTGCTGGCGGCCGGGGCGTTGTTGCTCGCGGCGGTCGTCCAGTCGGCGCTGTTCCCCTTCCAGCGGTGGCTGTTCTCCTCGATGACTGCGCCGACGCCGGCGTCGGCGCTGATGCACGCCGGCTTCGTCAACGCCGGGGGCGTCCTGCTCACCCGGTTCGCACCGCTGTTCGTCGACCGCGCGCCGGTCATGGCCGTCGTCGCCGTCGTCGGCGCCGCGAGCGCGCTGCTCGGGCAGGCGACGATCCAGGTTCAGACCGACGTCAAGCGCGAACTCGCCGCCTCCACGACGGCCCAGATGGGCTTCATGATCCTCCAGTGCGGCCTCGGCTTCTTCGCCGCCGCCATCACGCACCTGATCCTGCACGGCTTCTACAAGGCCTACCTCTTCCTCTCCTCGGGCGCGGGCGTCGAGCGCGCCGCGCCGTCGCCGCCCTCGGACGACGGGTTCTCGCCCGTCCGCGCGGTCGTCAGCCTGGCGACCGCCCTCGCCGGCGGCGCCCTGTTCGCGGTCCTGACCGGGAAGGGGACCGCGCTGGACAGCGGACTCGTCCTCGTGGTCGTGGTCGTCCTCACGACGCTGCACGCGACGCGCGACGTCCTCGGGAAACCGACGCTCAGGCCGGGACTCCGGATCGTCGGGGCCCCGCTGGTCGTCGTGGCCGCGGTCGGCGGGTACGCGGTGCTGTTCGAGGCCATCTCGGCGGTGATGGCCGACGTGCCGGCCACGAGCGTCCACCTGGCGCTGACGCCCGTCCACGTCGTCGTCGCCGGCGCGTTCGCGCTCGCCTACCTGGCCGCGGAGTTCGACCTGCACCGCGCCAGCGGGCGCCTCTACGTGACGCTGCTGAATCTCGCACAGCCAGATCCGACGACCGTCCTCACCAGCACGGAGGAGTACGATGACGCGTGACCACGACTCGATCGAGGAGCGCATCGCCCGCGCGGCCGAGGCCGTCGGCCCGGCCTGGCCGCTGCACTCGTTCGTCACCGCCAACCCCCTCTCGGGGTTCGAGGACGAACCCTTCCACCGGGCCGTCGCCGCCGGCGCCGAGCGCTTCGGCGGTCGCGGCTACCCCGACGCGTCGGTCTTCCGGCGGGCCTGGGCGGAGGGCCGCATCGACCGGGACGCCCTCCAGGCCGAACTCCGGGCTCACGGCGTCGAGCGCGACCCCGAGGCGCTCCTGGACGAGCTGGCCGCCGCGGAGGCGACGGGCGACCGGGCGGAGCACGACCGGCCGGACGACGACGCGACCGCCCGGCTCGACCGCGTGTTCACGAAGTGGCTCGCGGCCTTCCTCGACGAGGGCGAGGCCACCTGGCCGATGCCGAACCGCGAGGCGGGCTTCTACGCGGCCTGGCGCAGCCTGGCGCCCTACGACGACGAGATCCCGGGCTGTGACAGCCCCGCGGACCTCCCCGAGGAGCCCGTGGACGCCGTCGTCGACGCCGTGTCGGCGTGCCCCCAGAGCGAGTGGGAGGCGATCTTCGAGGCCCAGTTCGCGGCGCTGCCGGGGTGGACCGGCTACGTCAGGCAGCGCGCCGACGGCGAGGCAAATCCCTCCGCAGACCCGTGGCAGGCGACGGCGCCGATCTCCCTGACCGACTACCTGGCCGTGCGGCTCACGCTCGCCGACCTGATGGGCGTCCCGGTCGAACCCGACGGGGACGGTGGGTCCGCCGTCGCCGCGGCGCCCCCCGGCCCGACCGTCGAAACCGACGACGGCGAGGTCGTGCCGCTCGCGGAACTGTGGCTGGCGGCCTGGGAGAAGAGCTACCGCCGGCGCCTCCTGGAGTCGATAGACCGGTCGGTCGCGACGGGGACGATTCCGGACGGGGCGGCGCCGACCGGCGCTGACGAGTCGGAGCCGGCGGCCCAGCTCGTCTTCTGCATCGACACGCGCTCGGAGGTCGTCCGCCGGCACGTCGAGCGGGCGGGCCCCTACGAGACCCACGGCTACGCGGGATTCTTCGGCGTCCCCGTCCGCTACCGCGGCTACGGCGACGAGGTCGCCGTCGACGCCTGCCCGCCGATCGTCGACCCCCAGCACCACGTCGAGGAGCGCCTCGACGCCCGCAACCAGGACGCCGCCGCCACACACGGCGTGCTGTCGTCGCTCCGGGAAGCCGGTCGCGAGCACCTGGAGGCGCTCAAGACGAACGTCGCCGCCGCGTTCACCTTCGTCGAGGGCGCCGGGAGCGCCTACGGCGCGGCGATGGCGGCCCGGACGCTGTTCCCCTCGCGGGTGTACGACGCCCTCGACGCACTCGACTCGGCGACTCCCAGCCCTGCGGCGTTCAGCGCGCCGGGGCTCGACCGCGGGGACGGCGACGTGGGCGGCGCGGGCGACGCCCACGGTCACGGCCACGGTGCGGATCCGGCGGGGGCGCTCCCCCGCGGGATGACGCTCGGCGAGCGGGTCGCCTACGCCGAGACGGCCTTCGAACTGATGGGCTGGGAGTCGTTCGCCCGCCTGGTCGTCTTCGTCGGCCACGCGAGCCAGACGGCGAACAACCCGTTCGGGTCGAGCCTCGACTGCGGCGCCTGCGCCGGCAACCCCGGCGGTCCCAACGCCAGGGTGCTGGCGGCCATCTGCAACGACGAGGACGTCCGGGCGGCGCTGCGCGAGCGCGGCCACGACGTGCCCGCGGAGACGGTCTTCGTCGCCGCCGAGCACAACACGACCACAGACGAAATCACGCTCTACGACGATGCGGTGCCCGAGAGCCACGAGGCGGACCTCGACTCCCTCCGGGCGGACCTCGAGACTGCCCGCGAGGGCGCCGCGGCCGAACGGGTCGGCTCGGGCGGGTCGGCAGCCACGACCGACTCGCGGGGCGACTCGGCGGCCGCAGTCCGCGACACCGAGCGCCGCGCCGCCGACTGGGCCGAGACACGCCCCGAGTGGGGGCTGGCCGGCAACGCCGCGTTCGTGATCGGACGGCGCGACCTGACCGCCGACGTCGGCCTCGACGGGCGGGCGTTCCTGCACTCCTACGACTGGTCGACCGACCCGGAGGGCGAGGCCCTGGAGGCCATATTCACCGGACCGCTGGTGGTCACTCAGTGGATCAACAGCCAGTACTACTTCGCCACCGTCGACAACGCGGTCTACGGGAGCGGGTCGAAGGTCACCCAGAACCCGGTCGGCAACCTCGGCGTCTACCAGGGCAACGGGGGCGACCTGCAGACGGGGTTGCCCCGCCAGTCCGTGTACGCCGACCACGAGCGCCCGCGCCACCAGCCCCTCCGCCTGACCGCCGTCGTCGAGGCTCCCGTCGAGCGCGTGGGCGCCGTCCTCCGCCGTCACGACGAGGTCGCGCGCCTGTTCGACAACGGCTGGCTCCGGCTGACCGTGCTGGATCCCGAGCGCGACGCCGTCGCCCACTACCGCGGCGACGGGGAGTGGGACCGCCCGACCGACGTCGAGGCGGAACCGCTCGTCGCCTGAGGGCTCCGAACTACCGGCCCGGGCCTCCGCGGCGGGGTCCGACACGAGGGTTATCCCCTCAGGGGGCCTAGACCCGGCCATGCCCACCGTCCGCGCGAACGGCGTCGAGACGTACTACGAGCGCCGCGGGTCCGGCCCGCCGGTCGTCTTCGTCCACGGCGCGACCCTCGACCACGCCCAGTGGGACCCCCAGGTCGAGGCCCTGGCCGACGCGTACACGACGATCGCCTACGACGTTCGGGGCCACGGGCGGACGGGCGGCTCGGCGACGACGACCTACTCGATGGAACTGTTCGCAGACGACCTCGAGGCCCTGCTCGAGGCCCTGGACGTCGAGAAGCCGGTCCTCTGCGGGCTCTCGACGGGCGGCTGCATCGCCCAGGTCTACGCCGCCAGGCACCCCGAGGCCCTCTCGGGGCTGGTGCTGGCGGACACGTTCACGCCGTCGCTGTCGGGGTGGGGCGAGTGGCTCCAGCGCTCCGCGGCGCTGAAGGCCACGGTCCCGTTCGTCAGACTGGTCGGCTACGAGCGCGTCGAGCGTGTCCTGGTCTGGATCCAGGAGCGCCTCACGGCGGGCGCCGGCGGCGACTACGAGCAAATCGAGCAGCTCCGCGACGAGGGACCGAAGATGTCGACGCCCGAGTTCGCGAAGGTGGTCCGCGCGGTCGCCGACTTCGACGAGATCGCGGTCGACCTCTCGGCGATCTCGGTCCCGACGCTGGTCCTCTACGGCGAGAACGAACCGGCGTTCGTCCGCCGACACGCCCCGATCCTGGAAGCCGGGATTCCGGACGCCACGGTCCGGATCGTGCCGGGGGCCGGGCACGCGTCGAACCTCGACAATCCCGGGTTCTTCACGGAGGCGCTGGAGGCGTTCCTCGCCGACCTCGACCTCTCGGAGGCGACCGTCGACGACGGCGTGGAGGTAGGAAGTGGCGACGACGTGAAGGAGGTGCGTGGAGACGACGTGATGGGGGGAAGCGGCCCGTAGCTCCCCTGCTGCCCCGCTATCGCCGCTCGAATGCCGCCCGCACGGCGTCGCTCGGCTCCAGCGCGTCGAGTTCGGCCGCCACGTCGACGTCGGCGAGTTCGTCGGCGCCGGCGGGCGTCTTCCGGAGCACGCTGACGTGGTAGAGGTACGACAGCCGCAGGAGCCAGCGGGCGTGGTCGTAATCCGCCGCCGACTCGACGTAGTACGTCGTCCACCCGGACTCGGTCAGGAGGTGGTGCACGCCCGTCGCGCCCTCTTCGATCAGGACGTCCCGGAGCTTCCGGAGGTACGCGATGTCGAGCATCCCCCAGGCGTGGACGTGGCCGATCTCCCGGGGGCCGACCCGGAACTCGGTGCCGCCGAAGCGGTGTTCGCCCACCTCGACGTGGGGCCACCCGGCGGCCTCCTCGATCAGTCGCTCGACAGTCTCGGCAACCGCTTCGCGTTCTGAATCCATGGGACCCGTACGTCACGAACCGAGATAACTGCTCGCGGGGACGCCGCCCCGGTCGCCCGTCGGGCCGCGGCGAACTATAACTCCCTGGCGCCCGACCGGACCGTATGGCCGACCGAACCGTCCGCGCGGACGTCGTCGTCGTGGGCTGCGGCCCCGGCGGGGCCGTGCTCGCGTACCTCCTCGCGCGCAGCGGCGTCGACGTCGCGCTCGTCGAGCGTGCCGGCACCTTCGAACGCGAGTACCGCGGCTTCGGGTGGAACCCGGGCGTGGTGCGCCTGTTCGACGAGATGGACCTCCTCGCGGACGTGCTCGATCTGGCCCACGAGACCGTCACCGAGGGCTCGTTCTCGGTCTGCGGTCGGGACGTCACCGTCCTGGACTTCGACCGCCTCGACACCGCCTACCCCTACGCGCTCATGATGGAACAGCCGGCGCTGCTCGCGTGCCTGGTCGAGCACGCGAGCGCCTACGAGGGCTTCGCCTTCCACCCGTCGACGACCGTCACCGACCTCCGGACGGCCGACGGCGAGGTCTGCGGCGTCCGGGCCCACGACCGCGGGGCCGACGTCGACCTCGCGTTCGACGCGCGGGTCGTGGTGGGCGCCGACGGTCGCTACTCGACCGTCCGGGAGCGCGCCGGCGTCGACCCCGGACTGTTCGACTCGCCAGTCGACCTCGTGTGGTTCAAGCTCCCGAGCGGCGCCGTCGACCCGGCGACGCAGGGACGGATCGACCGGGCCGGCATCCTCGTCTACTTCGGCCTCGGCGGGGGCGAGCTCCAGGTCGGGCTGCCGATCCGTGCCGGCGAGTGGCCCGGCATTCGCGCGGACGGCTTCGGTGCGTTCCGGGACCGCGTGGCCGCGATCGACCCGGCGGTCGGCGCCGCCGTCGACGCCCACCTCGACGGATTCGGCGACACGACACTCCTGGACGTCGCCCCGGGGGTCGCCGACGCGTGGACCGACCACGGCCTCCTGCTGCTGGGGGACGCGGCCCACGTGGCCAGCCCCATCGGCGCCCAGGGCAACCCCCTCGCCGTCGAGGACGCCGTGGTCGCGCATCACCTCCTCGTCGACGCCCTCGGCGAGACGAGCGGCGTCCTCCCGGCCGAGACGTTGCGGGTCTTCGAGGCGCGGCGCCGACCGGGCGTCGAGCGGGTCGTCTCGCTGCAGCGCCGCGCTGCGGAGAACCTGGCCTTCTGGCTCGACTACGGACCGTACGTCCCCGGGTGGCTGGCCCGCGGGGCGGCGGCCGCGGTCGGGTGGGCGGCCCCGCGGTCGAAACTCGTCCGGCGGGCGATCGAGTCGTTCGCGCTGGGCGACCAGTCGGTCGCCGTCTCCCGGGCGTACTTCGTGGACTGACCGGCCGGTTCCCGTCCGGGCTCCCGGCCGATCGCGGGAGACGCGACCGGGTTCTCGACCCGACCTCGAACCCCTCGGGCTCGACCGGCGGGCGGCCACCGTCGTCTTCGAATCCGGACAGGTCTCCACCGCCGCGGGCGTCGTTCAGACGTATTTATTACGTCCCCCTGCGGTGGTGGTGTCAGTATTCGTATGGATGGTGACGATAACCACGCTACTCGACGCCGACTGTTGAAGGCGATCGGGACGACGACGCTGACCGGGTTCGCGGGCTGTAACGGGTTGCAGGACGCGGCGCCCGGGGGTTCTGATGGCTCCCCGACAACTGAATCGACGGGGACGGCGGTCGGCACGGGGACTACGACGCCCGACGGTGCCGACGGCGACGCGTCGGCAGACAGTGGAGACGGCGGCGCGTCGGCCGGCGCTGCCGGTTCGTGCCCCCTCTCGCTGCCGGCTGAGGTCACCGAAGAGACGTTCGAGGGGAGCGTCACCGCCGACACCACGATCGGCGCGACCGCCGACCGCGTGCGAGTGACCGACGACGTGTCCGTTGAATCGGGCGCGACCCTCACCGTCGCCCCGGGGACGCTCGTGACGTTCGCCCAGGGGTCCGGCCTCTCGGTCGGCCCGGGCGGGGCGCTGCACGCC
The DNA here is from genome assembly GCA_042216345.1 of Haloferacaceae archaeon. Classification (GTDB taxonomy): domain Archaea; phylum Halobacteriota; class Halobacteria; order Halobacteriales; family Haloferacaceae; genus JBDGUA01. Next base: position 64,939 of record JBDGUA010000009.1, on the reverse strand, counting down.
GCCGGGACCTGTCCGGACCCGATCGTCTTCACCGGCGACCAGCGGACCCCGGGCTACTGGCGAGGGCTCTACTTCGACCAGAGCGACGCGACCGGGAACGTCCTGGAACACGTCGAGGTGTCGGCCGCAGGGGGATCGGCGTTCTCGCGGGCCCGCGAGAGGGCTGGGGTCGCAGCGACGCGGGGCAGTCGCCTCAGCGTCTCGAACACGACGGTCCGAAACAACGAGGGTTACGGGATGGTCGTCGGGGAGGGGACCGTCCTCGACAGCTTCGAGCGGAACGTCCTGACGGAGAACGCCCTGGGCGCGGTCCAGGCGGTCGCGTCGTCGGTCGGCCAGCTCTCGGACAGCTCGACGTACGCCGGCAACGACACCGACCGCGTCTACGTCTACGCGAACGAGATCCCGTCGGAAGCGGACACGACCTGGCCCGCCATCGACGTCCGATACGTCGTCTCCGGCGTCGTCGACCTCGACGGGCACCTCACCGTCGCCCCCGGCAACACGGTCTCGTTCGAGCAGGACGGCGGACTCAGACTCCGGACGGGCACCAGCGCCCTGACCGCGATCGGCGTCGACCCGGCCACCGAACGGACCATGCCGATCACCTTCACCGGCGAGCAGCAGACCCGCGGCTTCTGGCGCGGCATCTACATCGACACCGCCGACCGCGTCAAGAGTCGCTTCCAGCGAGTCGTCGTGGAGTACGCCGGTCGCAAGGAGTTCTCCCGGGCGAGCGCGAAGGCGGGGGTCGTGCTCACCCGCGGGTCGCGGGCCCTCTTCCAGGGCTGTACGCTCCGCGAGAACGAGGGCTACGGCTTCCACTTCGGGACGGACGTCAGGGTCGACGGCTTCGTCCAGAACACCGTCACGGCGAACGCCGCGGGGGCGGGGTACGTCGTCGCCTCGGTGGCCCACGCGCTCTCGGACACCTCGACGTACACCGGAAACGACACCGACCGCGTCCACGTCGACGGCGACGAGATTCCCGCGGACGCCGAGGTCGAGTGGGACGCGATCGACGTCCCCTACGTGGTCGCCGACGCGATCGACCTGAACGGGCACCTCACGGTCCAACCCGGGGCGACGCTCGCCTTCGGGCAGGACAGCGGGATCGAGGCCCGGAACGGCCAGGGCGTGTTGACCGCGGTCGGGATCGACCCGGACACCGAGCGGAGTCTGCCGATTACCTTCACCGGCGAGCAGCAGACCCGCGGCTTCTGGCGCGGCATCCACCTCGACGAGACCGACCACACGGCCAATCAGCTCCGCAACTGCGTCGTCGAGTACGCCGGCGGCGAGACGGTCCCCCGCGCCGACGAACCGGCGGGCCTCGTGCTCACCCGGGGCGCGCGCGTCCGCGTCGACCAGTCGACGCTCCGCGAGAACGGCGGCTACGGCTTCCACGCCACGGGGGACTCGACGGTCGACAGCTTCACCCAGAACACCCTCACCAGGAACGAGGACGGCGCGTGCTACGTCGACGCCTCCGAGGCCGGCAGCCTCTCGGACACCTCGACGTACACCGGCAACGACGCCGACCGCGTCTACGTCGCCGGCGACGAACTCGAGGACGAGTACGAGTGGGACGCGCTGGACGTCGCGTACTACGTGGCGGAAACCGTGCAAAACCGGGGCCACGTCACCATCGAACCCGGGGCGACGCTCGCGTTCGGGCAGGACGCCGGGTTCTCCATGCGGAACGGCGCGGGTGCGCTGACGGCTGTCGGCACCTCCGACGAACCCATCGTCTTCACCGGCGGCCAGCACACCCGCGGCTACTGGCGGGGCCTCTACTTCGACGAGGTGAACGACGCCCGCAACGAACTCGCCCACTGCGTCGTCGAGTACGGCGGGAGCGAGGCGTTCTCCCGGGCGTCGGACCCGGCGAACGTCGCGGTCACCCGCGGTGCGCGGCTCTCCGTCGAGGACTGCACCGTCCGCGGGAGCGGCGGCTACGGCCTCGGGCGGGGCGCCGGGACGCGGGTTTCGACCTCCGGAAACGCGTTCTCGAACAACGCGCGGGGGCCGACCGTGACCTGGGGCTGAGCGACCGTCGCCCGGGGCTGAGTGACCGTCGCCTGGGGCTGGGCGGGCCCGGGCTCGTCCCGTGCAGCTACTCCGCCGCCCCGAGCGCCCCATGGCGTCACCCTCACCCGAGATCGCGACGCTCGAACCGGACGGTGCCGACGAGCAGGGAGACGCCCGCGAACGACAGCACCACCGCGAGACTGTACAGGAACACCGGGACGGCCAACCCGGTCGTCCGGGTGCCGTACCCGGTGACCTCGAGGAGTCCCTGTCGCAGGGTCTCGAGGCTGACGAAGGGGTCGAGGTGGTCCAGGACCGTGAACCACACCGGGGGGTCGGCGGCCCTGGCCAGGTCGGCGGCCGAGAACCGACCGGTGACGACGAACCCGAGGACCGGTCGGACCAGTGGGTCCCACAGCCCGACCCCTCGATCGAACAGCAGGTACGTCCCGAATATCGCCGCGAGCGACCGGTACCGCGTCTCCACGGCCGCCGAGACGCCCACGACGACCGCGGTCCAGACGCCCGCGAGCAGGAGCGTCCAGGTCCCCCAGGCGAACACCCCGCCGAGGTACTGCGGGCCGAGCCGAACGCCGACGAGGAGTTCGGCGAACAGCAGGAGCGGGAGCAGGGCCGCGACCACCGTGCCGACGCGCGAGAGCAGTTTCGAGAGTACCAGCTCGCGACGCGTCGCCGGCAGCCCCAGGACGAACCTGACCGTCCCGCGGGTGCGCTCGCCGACGACGGCGTCGTGACCGACGGCGACGCCGAGGACCAGCACCGGCAGCACGAACGTCGCGGCGAGGTCCCCGAGCACCTCGTTCCCCGTGGCGATACCGCTGGCGTCGATCCGCTGCCAGAGCTCCGGGACCAGCAGCAGGCAGGTGAGCAGGAGCGCGCCCGTGATCACCCAGTTCTGGAGGGCGTGCCTGAGGTCGGCGACAGCGAGGCGACGGACCCGACTCGCCCGCGAGCGCGCTCCGGTCGCCGGGGTCGCCCGTCGCGTCGCCCCGCCGGGGTCGTCGGCGTCGGGCCCCGGGACCGCGCGCCCCAGTTCCGCGGTCGCCCGCCGGAGTCGCGCCCACAGGCGCCGACCGGACTGCTCGTCGCCGAGGTCCGTCCGCTCGAACCGGGCCAATCCGAACGCGAGCGGGAGCGCCCCGAACGCGAGGAAGACGCCCGTCCCGAGCAGGTGCGGCAAGGGCCCGCCCGCGGGCGTCCCCGGGCCGACGGCCTCGAGCGACCAGCGCATCGCGTACCAGAAGTCCAGGAGCGGGTTGAGGCGTTCGACGGCCTGGAGCCAGGCCGGCGCGCCCGCCAGCGTCTCGTAGGCCGGCGCGTCGAACGACCCGGTGACCGCCAGCGCGAACAGGGGCCGGACGACGGCGGGCCAGACGCCGAAGTCGGGGCTGAAGCCCACGTAGGTAGCGACCAGCGCGCCGAGCGTCCGGAACGGCGAGTCGAACGCCGCCGAGTAGCCGACGGTCACGGCGCTCCAGACCGCGACGTAGCCGACCATCCAGGCGCCCATGACCCAGAATGCGAGCAGGTGCGGATCGCCGTAGCCGCGGGAGACCTGGACGTTCGCGACGACGAGGATCACGACCAGTGCCAGGGCGGCGATGCCCGCCCGGGAGAGCAGTTTCCCGAGGACGAGGTCCCGTCGGGTGGCCGGCAGGCCCAGGACGAACCGGACTGTGCCGGCGACGCGCTCGCCGACGACGGCGGTGTACCCCACCGCGGCGACGACCACGAGCGAGTAGGTCACCAGGTCCAGCGGGAGGAGGAGGAGGTACTCCGCGAAGGGGTGGACGTCCGGCCGCGCGCTCGCGCCGGTCGAGGGCAGGAACAGCACCGCGAGCAGGGCGATGGCGCCCCAGACGAGCCGACTCCGGACCGCCCGGCGGGCGTCCGCCCGGGCGACCGTCAGGATGCGACTCGTACGCGACCCGGGGACGCGACTCGTTCGTGACCCGGAGATGCGACTCATGTGCGGCCCGGGACCTCCCGGCGGTCGGCGCTCGCGTCCGCCGCCCGGCCCTCGGTGAGTGCGACGAACACCTGCTCCAGCGACGGCGGTTCGGCGTCGACGTCGCGAATCGAGGCCCCGGCGGCGTCCACGCGTCGGATCGCCGACGCCTTCGCCGCGGCGTCGGTGCACTCGACCGTGATGGATCCGTCCCCTGCCGCCGCGTCGGCGACGCCGTCGAGGCCCCGGAGGTCGTCGACGACGCCGTCGGGGACCGCCTCGACGGCGAGGGTGAGGGTCGTCGGCGCCGCGTTCGCGCGCAACGCGTCGACGGCGTCGACCGCGACGAGGCGCCCGTCGTCGACGATGCCGACCCGGTCGCAGACCGCCTCGACCTGGTCCATGATGTGGCTGGAGAAGAACACCGCCGCGCCGCGGTCGCGCTCCTCGCGGACGACCTCGCGGAGGAGCCGCGCCCCGGAGGGGTCGAGTCCGGTGAGCGGTTCGTCGAGCACGAGCAGGTCGGGGGCGCCGACGAGCGCGACCGCCAGACCCAGGCGGCGCCGCATCCCCTTCGAGAACTCGCCGACGGGTCTGTCGGCGGCGTGGGCGATGCCCACGCGTTCGAGCAGTCTGTCGGGGTCGTCGTCGGCCCGCTTCATCCCGATCGCGAACCGGACGTGGTCGCGGGCGGTGTCCCGGTCGTAGAAGCCGGTTCCCTCGGGGAGGACGCCGACGCGTTCGCGGACGGCGCGCGGAGCCGCCTGCGGGTCGCGCCCGACGACCCGGACCGTCCCGCTCGTCGGGCGGACGAAGTCCAGCACGACGTCGATGGTGGTCGACTTGCCGGCGCCGTTCGGGCCGAGAAGGCCGAACACCTCGCCGGCGTCGACCGACAGGTCCAGGTCGCGGACGGCGGTCACCGCGCCGTAGCGCTTGGTGACCGAATCGAGTTCGAGGACGCTCATGTCGATTGTCGGTGTCGGTCGGGGGAGAAAATACTGCTGGAGGGTGAAATCGCGCTTTGAGCGACGGGCGCCAGCGACCCGTGCCCGCGCGTCCGTGGCTCGCCTCCAGCGGGAGAGCAAATCGAGCGTCGGCGACGCGGGGACGCGACGAGTGCCCCTGGCACGGCCACCAGCGCTAACAGGCCGGGCGCCGACCCGCCGGCATGGTCGCGGAAGATCTCCAGGGGCTCACCGAGTTCTGTAAGACGAAAGCGGGGACCGCGCTCCGCTCGGTCTTCACCTACTCCGAGGAGGGCGGAGAGGTGCTCTACGCCCGGGATGACGTCGGTTCCACCTACCAGGACGGCGGGTTTCAGGACCTGTTCGACGTCGCCTGGGACGTCCACACGACGGTCCTCGACCGGGAGCCGGAGGTCCAGACGCTCGGCGAGTACCGGGTGACCGTCCACACCTTCGATTCGGGCTTCGTCATGCAGTTCAGGGAGGCCCCGGGCCGCGGCGTCGCGGTCGCGTTCGACCGGAGCATCGGCCGGAACCTGCACGAGTTCCTCCTCGAGTGCGAGTCGTTCCTGTCCTGAAGAAGCGGCGGGCGGCGCAGGCGAGAGGGGGCGGCCAGCGCCGTCACCCCTCGCGATCCGGCGTCGGGACGACGCTCCGCCGGGCGACCACCCCGAGCAGGAGGAGGATCGGGACGAACAGCAACCCCGCGAACACGAACGGCGACCAGTAGGCGAGGGCGACGTAGAGAAAGCCCGCCAGGGCCGGCCCGAACGTCCGGGCGAGGCTGCTCGCCGACTGGGTGAGGCCGAACGCCCCGCCCTGCGTGTCGGCGTCGGCGTTCAGCGAGACCAGCGCGTTCAGCGAGACGTTCGTGAGCGCGTTGCCGAACGCCAGCGGCGTCGACACCAGCGCCAGCGCGACCGCCCCCGACCCGACCGGCCCGAGCGACGGGACGAACCCCCACGACAGCGAGAACGGCACCAGCGCCAGCGTCACGACCTGGATCGCCGCCCCGGCGAGGGCGAGTCGGTACTCGCCGAACCGTTCGGTGAGCGGCCCGATCAGCCCGCCCTGGACGACGGCGATCAGCACGCCGATGTAGGTCAGCAGGACGGCGTTCTCGGCGGTGCCGTAGCCGAGGCGGTCGCTCGTGAGGAAGATGAACTGGCTCTCGAACGCCGAGAAGGCGAACGACGCGAGGAAGAAGGCGACCACGAGCGAGCCGACGTCCGGCGAGGTGACCGCCTCGTAGAGCTGTCTGAGCCGGGACTGGCTCTCGACCGCGCTGGGGACCCGTCGCCGCGGCTCCGGGAGGACGACGGCCGCGAGGGCGAGGTTGGCCGCCGACAGCACCGCCGCCGTGAACGACGGCATCGTGAACTCGCTGACGGGGATCGCGCTCGGGAGCACGTCGGCGAACAGCGAGAGCGCGAACGGACTAGAGACGAGCCCCGCGATGGCGGGGCCGAAGACGAACCCGAGGCCGAACGCGGCCCCGAGGATCCCGAGCCCGCGGACGCGCTCCTCGGGCGGCGTGATGTCGGCCATGTAGGCGTTCGCGGTGGCGATGTTGCCGCCCATCGCCCCGGCCAGCGCCCGCGCGAGGAACAGGATCACGAGGCCGTTCGCGCCGGCCAGCGCGTGCCCGAGTTCGCCCGCCACCCGAACAGGGTCCACGCGAGGACGCTGCCCAGCAGCGACAGCAACAGGACGGGCCGGCGACCCCGCTCGTCCGAGATGCGCCCCAGGATGGGCGCGCCGACGAACTGGAACAGCGAGTAGGTCGCGATGAGCAGGCTCCCGACGAACTCGTTGGCGCCGAAGAACTTCGCGTAGAGGGGGATCACCGGGATGAGGATGCCGAAGCCCAGCAGGTCCAGGAAGATGACCAGGAAGAGCGTTCCCACGACCCGGCCCCGCGTCATCCCGGGCACCGGACCCGAGTCGTCGCCGCCCGTCTCGGTCGCGTGGTCGTCTTGCACCCGTGACCGATGGGGGAAGCGGGATAAAAGTGCTTCCCGCGGACCGGGGTTCCGGCGCTCCTCTCAGCGGGATTCGCGCTGCTCCACCGTGCTCAGGTCATCGGACGTCGAATACCGCTATCTCCCGTCGAGAGCTCTCTCGTTACCTTCCCTGTTGGGCCCTGTCGCTGGTTCCAGATGTGAAAATCTCACCCCATAACCATAAGTAAGCTTATGCTTGTACCGCTCTTTCGATATTTCATTATGCGTTCACGAATATCTACCGGCACCTCGCGAAATGTGCCACACGAGACTATTAGTCGCCGTCGCCTCCTCGCGGGCGGCGGTGCCGTCGCGGTTGGGTCGCTCGCTGGGTGTCTGAACCGAGTTGCGTCGTCGGTGACGAATACGAGGGCGTCGCCTGCGGCGGTGTTCGCCGGGTCAGCGGGGAGTGACGGCGAGAGAGGAATCGGATTCCGGATGGCTCGTGGGGGGCCGCACGTGAGTCGGTTGACACCGACGGTGTCTGGCGGGTCAGGACTACTGTCAGGGGAGTTGGAGCTGGAGGGGTGGATCACGTCGTCTGCGGTGATGGCTCAGGACTACAATTCGTCGCGGAGCAACAGGCCGCGGACACGGGCGACGGACGGGGACTCCGACGGGGACGGGGTATCTGATGCTGACGAGGACGACGCGCTGCTGGCGTATCTGGACGGGACGCCGATTGTCGGTGAGCGGTTTACGGTCTGCTTGCCCGATGCGGAGGTGCCGGGCGGGAACGGGAGTATCGAGGAGGCGGTGACGCCGGAGCGGCTTCTCTCTTATCTCACGGGCGAGTCCGACGGTGACGGGCGAGTGTACTCGTGGGGGACGCCGAAGGCTGGTCCGGGTGACCCGGACCCGTCGAACGATTGCGATGACGACGACCCCAGCACTCACCCGGGTGCGGCCTGCGGGACTTCACCCCACTTCGTCGCTGACGTGACGGGGCCGGTGTCGACGGGCGGGGGTCTGGAGGTCATTCGCGCGGAGGACGGGTCGGTGCTGGTCGTGAGTTCGCCGCCGGGAGCGGACGGTGGCGCTGAGCAGGTCTGTGCAACTGCTGGTGATGACCCGTGTGGGCCGGGTGTGTGGGCACGGACGACGCCGTCGGGGTCGTCGTCGGGTGTGTCGGTGTATCAGGTGATGGTGCAGCCGCCGCGGTGTCCGGAGCCGTTTCCGGCGTTGTTGTACGTCCAGCGGTGTGAGAGCGACGACCAGCTCGTGTACTCGGGTGGGTGGGTCGTCGACGATGCTGCCCTGTACGAGAATTCGGCGACGGTGTTGTCGATGGTGGCGGGGACGGCGGTGGTTCCTGTTGGGCTCGATGTTGTCGGCGGCGACTTGGATGGGGATGGCCTCGGTGATCTGGTGGAGCGGTCGGTGTCCGGAGAGCGTGGTCAGCGAGGCGCGCGGCTGGATTCGGGGACGGTCGAGGAGTTGGTCGAGGTTGGCGTCCTTTCAGAGTCAAGTGGTAACGACATCGGCATTCGGAAGCGTCCGGGGAAGAAGACGTACGATATCGAGTTGGTGCACGTGTCGCTGGATGCGCCGGTTCTCCACCTGGTAAGTGCGAGTCGGGCGTCCCAGGACGTGAAGTTCAAGGCGGGAGCTGCGCTGTCGAAAAGTGTGAACTGACCCCGTTCAGCGGCTCTCCCGTTGCTCTACCTTGTTCAGCTCGATCAGCAGCCGGAAGATGGCCTTCACGAGGTTGGAGTCGATGTCGAACTTCTCGGCGTTCTCGCCGGCGCGTTCCATGACGCGCTCCTCCTGCTTCTCGACGGTCGTCGGCAGGTCCCGCTGGGCTTTCACCTGCGCGACCGCCTCGGCGACGTAGGTCCGCCGGGCGATCAGCTCGACGATCTCGTGGTCGATCTCCTCGATCTCGCGCCGGAGTTCCTCCAGCGACATCTCTTCGGGTTCCGGTCGGGCGGCGTCGGGGTCGTCGGTGGTCATGGGTGGTGTACTCAGGTGGAGCTACTTGATTCTCGCGCCGTCGTTGCGGGTGGTCGTGAGCCGGGTGACGCCCGGGCGGTCGTCCCAGCGCTCGCGGACGCGCTCCAGCGCGGTCCGCTCGCCGACGGCGACGACGCTCGGGCCGGTGCCGGACAGCGAGACGCCCGCGACGTCCGGCAGCGCCTCGACCGCGGGGTCGGCGGGAAAGCCCAGCGCCGCCGAGTAGGCGAGACCGTTCACGGTCATGGCCTCGCCGTAGCGACCGTCGGTGGCGAGTTCGGCCACCAGGTCGGCGACGGGGGCGATCCGCCGGCAGCGCTCGACGTCGGCGTCGGCGCTGAACGCCTGCTCCGGCGGCGTCCAGATCAGGGCGTCGTGCTCGAAGCGCTCCCGCGAGAGCAGCGAGTCCTCCGCGTTGTTGGTGAGGGTGACCCCGCCCAGCATCGACGCGCTGGCGTCGTCGAACGCGCCGGTGACGGTGACGCCGGCCTCGCGGGCGGCCGCCACGCCGAGTCGGCAGGCGGCCTCGCGGTCGAGGAGGGCGTCCGGGTCCTCCTCGTCGGCGTTCGCGCCGGCGACGCCGACGCCCAGCGCGTCGAGCGTCGCGAGGACGGTCGCGTTGGCGGCGGCGCTGGAACTCTTCAGCCCGGCGGCCATCGGTACCTCGCTCTCCGTGCGGACGCGGCCGCCCTGACCGTCGCCGAACTCCTCGACGACGAGGGCGACGCAGGTCTCGATGAGCGTGGTGTCCGCGTCCGGGGCACCGTCGACCTCGCCGGTCACCGTCCCGGAGTCCTCCAGGTCGACGGTGGCCTCCGTCTCGATGTCCAGCGCGAAGGCCGAGCCCGTGCCGGTCGCCAAGGCGTTCAACACGGTGCCGGCCCCGAGCGCGACGGCGCGACCCTGCATAGGGCTACCGCGTTCGAGCGAGTAGTTCAAACTGCCGCTTTCGGTCGTCCGCGTCGCGGTGGTCCGCTGGGTCCACGAGGGACCGCGGCGTCGTCAGGTCCGCTCCGCGGATCCGTACTGGTCGAGTCGCTGGAGGTAGCCGAGGGGGAGGTAGAACAGGCGGTGTTCGCGCCCGAACGCGCCCGGCGAGGGCCGACGGTCCCCGCCCTCCCGGACCGCCGTGGCGCTGAGGTACGAGAACCCGAAGGCGAGCCCGAAGTAGTCGCGAACGAGCGCGTCGGGGAACACGTCGGTGAGGCAGTCGCGGACCCTCCGCCCCCGTTCGCGCGCCCGTTCGCACCCCGGCTCGGGGAAGAACTCCCTGGCGAAGAAGGACTCGACCGGGAAGTCCTCGCCGTCGCCCGTGGCGAAGGCGTCGTCGAGCCCGGCGACGATGTCGTCGAGACGGGCGTCCGGGCCGCGCTCCAGGGCCGCGTCGTCCACCCGGTCGGCGTACGGCTCGACCGAGCGCCACTCCGGGGCCGTCTCGGCGTCCCGCTCGTGGAAGAAGTCGACACAGCAGTCCGGGTAGCCGTGGAGGCCCCCCTGGTAGCGCTCGAAGGTCGCCGGCTCGTCCGCGAGCACCGCCTCGACGTTCTTCCGGACGACGGTCAGGGCGTCGGGGCCGTCGGGACCGAAGAAGTAGACCCTGGCGCCGTATTTGAGTTCCCCGCCGATCCGCAGCCACTCCGGGGCGACGGTGACCGTCTCGGGAAAGTTCTGCTCGAGGTAGGTGATCTCCGGCACCTGCCGCAGGGTTCGCCAGTAGCGCTCCGAGGCCTCGAGGAGCGACCGCTCGGTGAGCTCGCCGATGTCGATGTGGATGTCGTCGTACAGGTCGCGAGAGTTCCGGAGGATGGACCGCCGCTTCTCGGCCGCCGTCCCGTCGACGCCGTCGAGGGCCAGCAACTGCCCCTCGAAGTAGGTGTCGTCGAGCTGGACGCTCGCGCCGGGCCGTTCGCCGCGGAGGACCGTGCAGGCGTCGATGCCCGCAAATCCGGGCAGCGACCCCAGTTCGGCTGGGAGGGCCATCTCGAAGCGCCGGAACTGCGGAGCTCCGAAACTTAGTTCTGGTGGGTGTTCCCAGGTGTTGGGACCGCCATTCGCGGCCGCGGATCCGGACTCCCGTGTGGTCCGGGGGAACTGGCCTGCCGGATCTGCCACCAGAGCAGGCCCGCCGGGTACGCCACCAGAGCAGGCCCGTCGGGTACGCCACCAGAGCAGGCCCGCTCGGGATTCCGACTCGACCCGAGGCCGGCACCGGAACAGGCGTGAGGTGTACCGTCGTTCCGCGAGAACGTCGCGGTGGATCTAGACGACGTAGTCCAGCGCCGTCACGCGCCCGTCGCCGTACCGGACGAGCACTTCGGCGTCGCCGTCCCCGTCGATGTCGCCGAGCGTGGGGGACGTTCTGACGGGGACGTCCCGCTGGTACGTGGCGAGGACGTGCCCGTCGCTCGCGTCGAGGACCTTGACGGCCCCCGGTTCGGTGGCCGCGACGACCTCCGGGGCCCCGTCGCCGTCGATGTCGCCGAGCACCGGTGCGAGCACGAGGACCTCGTCGCCGCTCGAGACCCGCGTCGACCACTCGGTCTCCCCGGTCCCCGCGTCGAGCGCGCGGACCGTCCCGCCGACGCCGCCGACGTACAGCTCCGGGGTGCCGTCCCCGTCGGCGTCGGTGACGGTGTCGATGCGTGGACTGGCGCGGATGGTCCGGGACCACTGGACGTCGCCGGTGGCGCCGTCGCGGGCTCGGACGGTCTCGGTCCCGGCGACGAGCAGTTCGAGGGCCGGATCGTCGTCGACCTGCGCGCCCACGACGTACGGCGTCGACGACGACCGGGTCCACTCCACGTCGCCGGAGTTGTCGAGGACGACGAGCCCGGCGCCGGTCGTGACAGCGACCTCCGGCCTCCCGTCGCCGTCGACGTCGCCGACGATCGGCGAGTCCCAGACGGAGACGTGGCCCGTCCCGTGGAACGCCGTCGAGAGGTTCCGCTGCCAGGCCACCTCGCCGTCGCCCTCGACGACGACGACGTGGCCGCCGATGTCGCTGACCACGATCTCGACGCCCGGCTCGGCGGTGACGTTCGCGACGGTCGGCTGGCCGTAGCCGTAGGAGGGGAGCGGGACGCGGAACTCGACCGCCCCGGAGCGACCGTCGAAGACGATCAGTTCGTGGGTCGTGGTCGCCACCGCGACCTCCAGCTCCGAGTCCCCGTCGACGTCGGCGATGGCTGGCTTGGTGAGCGCGTGACTGAAACACTGCTCGGGCGGGACGGTCGCTCGCCACAGCACCGACCCGTTCGCCCGCGAGAGCCGGACCAGCGAACACGACTCCTCGGTGATCGGGGCGTCGGTGTGGGGGACCTCCGTGACCGGGGCGACGACGATCCGACCCTCGGGACCGACGCCGACGCCGTGGTGATTGATGAGGTTCTCCCGGGGCGTGGGGCTGGTCCAGCGCTCGCGCAACTGTCCGCCCTGTCCCGCGAGGAAGCTGTAGCCGCCCACGCTTCCCAGGAGGACGACGACGAGGGCGATCGCCGCGAGGGTCCGGCGACGCATACCTAGACGCGGGGTGCCGAGGGCCAAGTACCCGTCGGAGCGCCGCCACTGGCGTCCCGGCACCGCGTCGCTGGTCGCCCGAGAGCGTGAGCCGGGAGAAGTGCTACGGCGCTGGCGACCCAATTACCGACCATGCCGATCAAACAGGGCTACGAGCAACACCGCGGCGAGCGAATGGGGTACTACCAGTGGGGCGAGGAGGGCAAGAAGTACTACTACACGCCGGGGAACGAGCGGGCGCGCAAGCGAGCGCGGACCAGAGCCGAGGCCCAGCGCGCAGCCGCCCACGCCAGCGGCTACGAGGAGTAGCCACGTCCCGCGGTTCGAGCGCCGCCGCTATCGCTCCGGCGGCGAGTACTCGGTCTGCTCCTGGATGAGCTCCCAGTAGCCCATCGCCTGCGGGTTGCGCTCCTCCTCGAGGGCTTCGGCGATGAGGCCCGCCGCGCGGCTGAGCATGGCGATACCGCGGGCCGCCCGCGGCGGCATCCCCATGTCCGCGCTGATCGCCCCGATGGCGCCGGTCACGTTGATCGGCAGGGAGGCCCCCGTCTCGGACTCGAGCCGGGCCTGCACGGCGCGGAGCGCCGCGACGTTCTCGCCGGCGACGTCGTGCTCGTCGGCCAGGTCGAACAGCCGCTGGGCGCGGGGGTCGACCGGGTCGTGATGCGGGTGCCCGATCCCCGGGAACGGTCGCCCGCTGGCGACGTACTCCGCGGCGAGGCCGTCGGGATCGTCGAGGTCGCCGTCCGGGTCTGTCACTCGGGCGAGCGCCCGCGAGGTGTCCTCCATCGACCCGAGGAACCGCCGGCCCGTTCCGAGGAGGCCCGCGGCGACGGCGCCCTGGATCGACTCCGGCGCGGTCAGCAGCGTCAGGCGGGTCGTGATCGCGTGGGGGGTGACGCCGTGGGCGATCAGCGAGGTGAGCATCCCGTTCAGGACCGTCCGCTCGCCCGGCGTGGGCCGCTCGCCGGTGACGAGCAGGTACGTGACCGAGGCGAAGTCGAGTTCGCCCATCACCTCTTCGGTGAGGTCCAGGCCGGCCAGTTCGACCGAGGTCTCGTCGTACGTCGAGATCGAGGTCTCGAATGCCATACGCCCACTGCGCGTCACGGCGGCATAATTCCCGGCGTGTCGGCCCCGCCGGGGCGTGCCTGCCTCGACCTGCCGGGGCCCCGAACGTGTTGCTGGAAAGCGCTATATCCCCCCGTCGCGTCGGCTCACGTATGAGCACTGACGCCCGCGACACGCAGTCCGAGGAGTCCCTCGAGGAGCGCATCGAGAAGTTCATGATGCGCAACTTCCCGCAGATCCAGATGCACGGCGGCGACGCCGCCATCGAGTCGCTCGACGAGGAGACCGGCGAGGTGTGGCTCCGGCTCACCGGCGCCTGCTCGGGCTGTGGCATCTCCCCGATGACGATCCAGGCGCTGAAGAGCCGGATGGTCGCGGAGTTCGACGAACTCACGCAGGTCCACGCCGACACCGGGATGGGCGCGGCCGAGGAGGGACCCTTCTCGGAGGACCGCGACTTCGACGACGTTCCGTTCTGAGCGGCCGCGGCGGCCGCGGCGGGCCGGCCGAGGGCGCCTCGAATCCCCCACCTATCTCTCGTAGAGCGCCGGCTCCATCCGGTACTCGATGCCCTTCTCCTCGAGTTCCTCGCGGAACTCCTCCCTGATCGTGGGGTCCTCGTCGGGGTACTCGATCTGGTTCGTCTCATCCATGAAGTAGATCTCGTCGGTCTGGTTGATCCCGAGGCCCTGGAGGGGGCCGTGCATCGCCATGTACCGGGCCCGCCCCGCGGACGTGTTGAAGTGCTGGTGGTACCAGAGCGTCGGCGGGACGAACACGCTGTAGGGGCTCCAGTCGATCCGGAGGCGCTCGTCGTCGCCTTCGGTCCACATCCGGCTGTACCCCTCGCCCGAGAGGATGACGATGCTCGAGCCGCCGACGTGGCGGTGGGCCTTCTTGTACCGCCCCGGCGGGAACTCCGAGATGTGGGTGAACATGCTGCTGCCCGTGAACGGGAAGAACACGGAGCGACCGCCGCCGCCGCGCTCGGGCCAGGCGTCGAGCTTGTCGAAGTTCGTCGCGTCCGGGACGAAGTTGGCGTCCCAGAAGGTCCGGTTGTGCTCGACCGAGCGCTGCTCGGAGACCGACGAGTAGAAGTCGTCGGTCCGGATCTTCGACCACTGGTCGAACGAGTCGTTCTGCCAGATGGCCTCGTCCTCGTGGACGAGGCTGTACAAAAGCGGCAGCGTCGTCATCGCGAGCAGTCGCGCGGGCTCGTCGGAGCTGTTGACGTGGGTGTAGGGGGTGTTCCGCGGCAGGAAGAACAGCGACCGGTCGGTCCACTCGAAGACCGTCTGCTCGTCGCCGTCGCCCTCCAGGGAGGTGAACCCCTGGCCGCCGATGACGAAGACGATGGCCTCGTGGAGGTGGCGCTGGGTCTTCAGGCGCTCGCCGGCGGGGATCTCGTGGACCTGGAGGTCGGACATGTACTCCATCCCCTGGAGGTTGAGAAAGGCCCCACGCCCGCCCGTGCGTTCCCAGTCGCCGACCTCGACCTCGCGGACGTCGTCGACGACGTGGCCGGTGTGGACCGGGACGCCCTCGTCGTCCCGGAACGCTCTGTAGATCCGATCGTAGCCCTCCCACGGTGCGGTATCCGTTCCCATGGCACGTCCGGTCGGGAGCCCCCGATTTATAATTAACCCGCGGCCGGGAGACGTGCACGCCCCCGACGGCGTTGGGCAGGTCGAGCCGACGCCGTTGGGCAGGTCAGGCCGACACCACTCGTCAGGTCGGGGCCACGCCGTTCGCCAAACGACAGATAAATGACGGGGGCTCGGGATGGTCCACCGATGAACCTGCGGTACCGGCACACGGTGTTGGCCCTCCTGATGGGGGCGTTCTTCTCGGTCATGGGGGCCCGGCTCATCCTCAGCCCCCTGGTCCCCGCGGTGATGGACACCTACGGCGTCACCAAGGGGACCGTCGGGATCGCCATGACCGGGATGTGGGCCGCCTACGGCCTCTGCCAGTTCCCGGGGGGCGTCCTCGGCGACCGCTTCGGCGAGCGCCGGATGCTGCTGGCCGGCATCGCCACGACGCTCGCGGGGGGCGTGCTCGTCGCCCTCTCCCCGTCGTTCCCGGCGTTCGCGCTGGCGGCGGTCCTCGTCGGCGCCGGCAGCGGCTTCTACTTCCCGGTCGCGGTCGCGCTGCTGACCCGCCTGTTCGAGAACACCGGCCAGGCGCTGAGCTTCCACGTCAGCGGCGGCAACGTCTCCGGACTCGTCACGCCCCTGATCGCCGCCTACGTCGGCGTCAGGTACGGCTGGCGCTGGGCGATCCTCGTCGGCGCGGGCCTGGTGCTGACCATGCTCCTGCTCTGTGGCTGGCAGATCCGGCCCACGGGCGCGCGGCGCGAGGAGTCCGTCCGGGAGTCGTTCGCCCCGGGGCGGGCGCTCGACCTCCTGACGCGACCGAGCATCGCCTACACCACCCTGCTCTCGATCCTGTTGGGGTTCGTCTTCCAGGCGGTCCTCTCGTTCTTCCCGACCTTCCTGATCGAGTTCCACGGCTTCTCGACGGTGCGGGCCAGCAGCGTCTTCTCGACCATCTTCGTCATCATCGTGCTGCTGCTCCCGCTGCTCGGGCGGCTCTCGGACGCCCGCTCGCCGGACCTCGCGCTCGCGGTCTCGACCGCCGCGCTGCTCGCGGGCATCGCGCTGACGCTCGTCCGCGGTCCCGACCTGTTCGTGCTCGTCGGCGCCGGACTCATCGGCGTCGGGACCACCTGGGGCGGCGTCATCGGCGCCCGGTTCATGGAGCACCTCTCGGAGGCCGAGCAGGCGACGGGCTACGGGCTCGTCCGGAGCGTCTACGTCGTCCTGGCCTCGACCGGGAACGTGCTCACCGGGACCATCGCCGACGTGGCCGGGTGGGCGTCGGCCTTCGAACTGCTCGCCGCGCTGCTGGCGTTCGCGCTCGTCCTGCTGGCGGTCAACCGGGCGTTCTCGCTCGACCTGTAGCCGGTCGGGGTCGTCTCCGCCCCGGGTGAACAGACCTTTTGAGCGGGCCGTCGTGGGGTTCGACATGGACGATCTCGCAGCCCGGATCGAGGTCCTCGAGCGCGCCGCCCGCGAGGGCGGCAGCATCGCCGAAGCGGCGTTCCGCACGGACCTCACCGTCGAGGAGAAGGGCCACGCGCTGGACGCCGTCACCGACGTCGACCGCGCGGTGCAGCGCCACGTCGTCGACGTGCTGTCGACGGCGTTCCCCGACGAGCCGATCGTCGCCGAGGAGGAGGACGCCCTGAAGGAGGTCCCCGCGGCGGGGCCGGCCTGGCTGGTCGATCCCATCGACGGCACGAACAACTTCGTCGCCGGCACCCGCTGCTGGGCGACCAGCGTCGCCGCCGTCGCCGACGGCGAGCCCGTCGCCGCGGTCAATCACTTCCCCGCGCTCGGCGACACGTACCGGACGACGCCCGTCGGGGTCTCGCGCAACGGCGAGGCCGTCGCCGTCAGCGACCGCGAGCGACCGGCGGAGGTGACCGCCGGCCCCCTGTACGGGTTGGGCCGCCAGGACCGGGAGGCCTACGCCACCGTCACGCGGCGGATCGTCGACTCGCTGGGCGACCTGCGCCGGGCCGGCAGCAGCCAGGCCACCCTCTCGCGGGTCGCCGCGGGCGAACTCGACGCCGCGGTGTCGACCGTCCGGCTCCCCCCGTGGGACACCGTCGCCGGCGTCCACCTCGTCCGGCGGGCCGGGGGGACCGTCACCGACGTCGACGGCGAACCCTGGCGTCACGACTCGCAGGGACTGGTCGCCTCGAACGGCCGGGCCCACGACGCGCTGCTGGAGCTGGTGGACGGAGTCTGACTGGGAAGAAGCGCCCTCGCGACGACGGGGCCGCCGTCCGCGCCGTCGTCAGGCTGCGAGCTGCTCGACGATCTCGACCAGGTCGGCCTTGTCCTGGACGCCGATGACCTGCTGGACCTGTTCGCCGTCCTTGTAGAACTGCAGCGTGGGCACCGAACGGATGCCGTTCGAGCGGGCGAGGTCCTGGAGCTCGTCGATGTCGACTTTCAGCACCGTGGCCTCGGTCTCGGCGGCGATCTCGTCGACGGTCGGCTCGAGCATCTTGCACGGGCCGCACCACTCCGCCCAGAAGTCGATCAGGACGACGTCGTGCTCCCCGAGCAGTTCCTCGAGGTGTTCCGCGCTCTCGACGTGGATCGGTTCCGTCGGTTTCGGCTCGCTCTGGCTCATACCGACGCCTAGGCCGGCGAGCCGGTTAAGTATTCACCTCCCGTGTTCGGCTGCCGCACGACCGAGTCCGCGGGGGGTCTTGCCGGCATCTCGGTGCGCGGTCGTCGCCCCCATCGTCGCCTCAAGGCGTGCGGCGTTGCTATTGAGCGTTCGGCGGCGACTCGCCACCTACGCGACGTCGTAGGAGAGGACGACGCCGTCGTCGACGCGCTCGACCGACCGGAGGTCGAGTCGGGGGAAGTCGTCGACGAAGCCCTCGCCGTCGGCGAGCGTGGGGGCGTCGGTGCCGCCGAGGATCAGCGATCCGACGTAGAGGGTGAGCTCGTCGACGAGGTCCGCCGCGAACAGCGAGAAGATGAGTTCGCCCCCGCCCTCGACCATCAGCCGGTCCAGACCCGCCGACTCCAGGTCCTCGAACGCCGCCCCGAGGTCGACCCGTCCCGACCCCGCCGTCACGACGGTCGCGCCGGCCTCCCGGAGGGCCGCGACGTCGTCGGCGTCGGCGGCCTCGCTCACGAGGACGTAGGTCTCGGCCGCGTCGTCGAGTACCGCGGCGTCCAGGGGGGTGCGTGCCCGCGAGTCGGCGACGACGCGGGCCGGGTTGCCCGGGCGCCCGTTGCGCAGGCGCTGGACGCGACGGTCCTCCTCCTTGATCGTCAGCGAGGGGTCGTCCGCGAGGACGGTCCCGACGCCCACCATCACCCCGTCGGCCGAGGCCCGGAGGCGGTCCACCCGGTCGAAGTCGTCCGGCCCGGAGATGCGGACCTGCTCGCGACGGCGCGTCGAGAGCTTGCCGTCGGCGCTCGTCGCGGCGTTGACGAAGACCTCCATGGTCGGGGGGTCGCGGGGTCGGAGGATACGCCTTTTGGTACTCACAACCCGGGACGGCGGGGAAGCGGGGCTGGGGTCGATGGAGGCAGCATCTTTAGATTAGACTAAATCTAAATTTAGACCAGAACATACTTCTCCTGGCGGGGGGTATCCTCACACGATTAGTATGGTCGGAAGCGGATCGATCCTGCCCGAACGAATCTCGCTGCGGGAACTCCTCTACTATCTCGGTCCGGGGTTCATCATCAGCGTCGCCTACATGGACCCGGGCAACTGGGCGACGAACATCTCCGGCGGGGCCAAGTTCGGGACGGCGCTGCTCTGGGTCATCGTGCTGGCGAGCCTGATGGCCATCGGCATCCAGGTCGTCGCCGCCAAGCTCGGCATCGCGACCGGCAAGGGCGTGGCGGAGCTCTGCCGCGAGCAGTTCCCCCGGCCGGTCGTCTGGGTGCTCTGGGGGGCCGCCGAACTGGCGATGATCGCGACCGACATGGCCGAGATCATCGGCGCCGCCATCGGGTTCAGCCTCATCTTCCACCTCCCGCTGGCCGCCGGCGCGGTGCTGGCCGGCGTGAGCTCCTTCGCGCTGCTGGGCGTCCGCACGGCCCACCGCCAGGGGTTCCGCTGGGTCGAGTTCGCGATCATGGCCCTCGTGGGGGTGATCGCGCTGGCGTTCGTCTTCGAGATGGTGCTCGCCCAGCCGACCGCGGACCAGGTCGTCGCCGGCCTCGCGCCCACGATCCCGAACGCCTCGGCGCTGTACATCGCGATCGGCATCCTGGGCGCGACGGTCATGCCCCACAGCGTCTACCTGCACCCGAAGATCGTCCAGGACCGCCGCGACCGCCTGATCGAGGAGCGCGGCGACACCGAGGACGTCCACCGGCGCCACTTCCAGCTGGAGGGGATCGACACCACCCTGGCGCTGTTCGGCGCCATGTTCGTCAACGGCGCGATGCTGATCGTCGCCGCCGCGTCGCTCCAGGGGACCGGCATCGAGACGCTGAACGAGGCGTACGTGACCCTCCAGAGCGTCTTCGGGGCGAACGCGAGCCTGGCGTTCGGCGTCGCGCTCATCGCCGCCGGACTCTCCTCCTCGCTCGTCGCGACGATGGCCGGCCAGACCGTCATGGACGGCTTCCTCGACCTGAACGTGAACGTCTGGCTCCGGCGCTCGGTCACGCTCGTCCCCAGCCTGGCCATCGTGATGGCCGGGTTCGACCCGACCGCCGTCCTCGTCGCCTCCCAGGTCGCGCTCAGCTTCGAGCTGCCGTTCGTGCTGCTCCCGCTGCTGTGGTTCACCTACCAGAAGGACCTCATGGGCCGGTTCACCAACCGGCGGTCGACGACCTACGGGCTCGGGCTCGTCATCGGCCTGATCGTCGTCCTGAACGGCTGGCTGCTCTACTCGACGCTCGCCGGCGCGGGCGCGCCCTGACGCTCGATCCGCCGCCAGCCACGCCCCGACATCGACCCGCCTCCAGCCACGCCGTGATGTCCTGAATTGCACCTCCCACGCCGGGCGGGCACCTACTCGAAGCCGCTGACGAGGGTGACCAGCCACTGCGCCGGATCGCCCCGCTCGCGGACCTCCACCCGTGTGACCCACTTCACCCACTGGAACCCCCGCCGACCGGGCGCCACGAGCCGTAACGGCGCGCCGTGGCCGTGGGCGAGCGACTCGTCGCCGACGTGGGTCGCCAGCAGCGCCCCGCGGGCCTCCGCCAGCGGGAGCGACCAGCGGTAGCCGGTGACCGACACGAACCGGACGTAGCGCGCCCCCGACTCGACGCCCGCCGCATCGAGCAGGTCGCCGACGCGGACGCCCCGCCACCGCTGGACGGTGTACCAGCCGCTCGTGCAGTCCAGTAGCGCCTCCCGCTCGCTCCCGGGCGCCAGGTCGCCGTAGGACAGCTCCCGCGGGGACTCGACCGAGCCGTCGACGGTCAGCGTCCACGCCGCGCGGTCGATCGGCGCGGGGTCGTCGGCGACCCAGGAGGTGATCGGGAAGCTCCCGTTTCCGTCGCCCGAGCGGGGCTGGGACCCGGTGACGCGCCGGGCTGCGCCCCGGCTCTCTAGCACGGCGTTCACTCGCTCCTGGAGGCGGTACGCCAGCGCGCCAGCGAACAGCAGGACTGCGTACTGCAGCGTCGTCCGGCGCCCCTCGAAGTCGCGCCGGCGCGGGGGGCGGAACCGGGTCGCGACGTGCCACCCCAGCAGCGGCAGCAGCGCCAGCCCGAACCCGACGTGGACGCTCAACAGCGTCCAGTAGCCCACGCGCACGTCCAGGCCGAACGCCCACGCGACGGCGGTGGCGATGGCCCCGAGCGCGGCCACCGCGGTCGCGACCGACAGGAGCGTCGAGCGGCGCCACCGCGCCGGGTCGAGCACGCGGTGGCGGACGCGGGCCAGTTTGAACCCCAGCAGCGCCAGCAGCGAGAGGCCGGCGATCCGGTGGGCCCAGAACAGCGGCCACCCCGACGGCGTCGCCACCGTGAACGAGACGAGCCCCGAGGCGGCCTCGAAGGCGACCAGGACGAACAGGCTCCAGTCGACCAGCCGGTCGGGCGGGCGGACGGCGTCGACGGCGTCCCGGAGCGCGGCGCCTGGACGGCGGTCCATGTGTCACGAGACGTGTTCGCACGCCATGAATATCCCGTCGGGGTCGCCAGATTCTCGTCGGGACCCCAGATTCTCCACCCCGCGTGCGACGTTTTTTAACCGGTCGACGCCATATTCTCGCCGATGCAGTTAGACGAGCATGCCGAGGAACTCGCCTCCGACCTCGGTGTCGACAAAGAGGAGGTCAAGAGCGACCTCGAGAACCTGGTACAGTACAGCGTCCCGCTCGACGAGGCCAAGTCGAGCCTCCGCCGAAAGTACGGCGGCGGCGACGGCGGCGGCGCCCCGGAGCCGACCGCGAAGGACGTCGCCGACGTCGCCGTCGACGACGACAACGTGACCGTCACCGTCCGCGTCCTGACGAGGGGCACGCGCTCGATCCGCTACCAGGGCGAGGACATGGTGATCCACGAGGGCGAACTCGCCGACGAGACCGGCGAGATCTCCTACACGACCTGGCAGGACTTCGGCTTCGACGTCGGCGACTCGATCACCGTCGGCAACGCCGGCGTCCGGGAGTGGGAGGGCGAGCCCGAGCTCAACCTCAACCAGTCCTCGACGGTCGCGATGGCCGACGCGGTCGAGACGTCCTCGGCGGTGGGCGGCGACCGCGACCTGCTCGATCTGGCGCCCGGCGACCGCGGGCGCAACGTCGAGGTCCGCGTCCTCGAGGTCGAGCGCAAGACCATCGACGGGCGCGACGGCGAGACAGAGATCCTCTCGGGCGTGCTCGCCGACGAGACCGCCCGGCTGCCGTTCACCGACTGGGACCCCCACCCCGAGATCGAGTCGGGCGCGTCCCTCCGGCTGGAAGACGTCCACGTCCGCGAGTTCCGCGGTGCGCCCTCGATCAACGTCTCGGAGTTCACGACGGTGTCGGCGCTCGACCGCGAGGTCGAGGTGGCCGACAGCGCGCCCCGGGTGTCTGTCGGCGAGGCCGTCGACAGCGGCGGGATGTTCGACGTCGAGGTCGTCGGCAACGTCATCGAGGTCCGGGACGGCTCGGGCCTGATCGAGCGCTGTCCCGAGTGCGGGCGGGTCATCCAGGGCGGGCAGTGCCGCAGCCACGGCGCCGTCGACGGCGAGGACGACCTGCGCGTGAAGGCCATCCTCGACGACGGAACCGGCGCGCTCACCGCCGTCCTCGACCGCGACCTCACCGAGGACGTCTACGGCGGCACACTCGCGGACGCGAAGGAGGCCGCCCGCGATGCCATGGACAAGGAGGTCGTCGCCGAGCGCATCGCCGCGGCGGTCGTCGGCCGGGCCTACCGCGTCCGCGGGGCGCTCTCGGTCGACGACTACGGCGCGAACCTCAACGCGACCGCCTTCGAACCGGTCGAGGAGTCACCCGCCGACGAGGCCAGCCGACTGCTGAGCGAGGTCCGCGGTGCCGGGGCCGAACCGGGTGACGCCGCGGCCGACGGGGGTGCGCGCCGATGAGCGCCGCCGACGACGGGCCCGGAACCCGCGAGGTCGCCCGGCGGCTCTTCGCCGCCGAGTACGACGACGCCTCCCTCTCGTACTCCGAGAGCGACGAGGAGCGCGCGCCCAACTACGTGGTGACGCCGACGGGCGCGCGGATCAACCGCATGTTCGTCGCGGGCGTGTTCACGGAGGTCGAACAGGTCAACGAGGAGATGCTCCGGGCGCGCATCGTCGACCCGACGGGCGCGTTCGTCTCCTACGCCGGCCAGTACCAGCCCGACGCGCTCGCGTTCTTCGAGCGGACCGACCCGCCCGAGTTCGTCGCCGTGACCGGCAAGGCCCGGACGTTCCAGCCCGAGGACTCCGACCGCGTGTTCACCTCCGTCCGCCCGGAGAGCGTCAACGCCGTCGACGCGGACACGCGGGACCGCTGGGCCGTCTCCGCCGCCGAGTCGACGCTCCGCCGGGTCGCCGCCTTCGACGCCGCCCTCGAGTCCGGGCTGTCCGGCGAGGAGCTCGGGGACTACCTGCGCGAGGCGGGCGTCGACGAGTCGGTGGCGACGGGCGTCCCCCTGGCGATCGACCACTACGCGACCACGCGGGCCTACCTCGAGGCCGTCCGCCGGCTGGCGGTCGACGTGCTCGAGGTCGTCGCCGGCGAGCGCGAGGAGGTCCGCGCGCTCGACCTCGCGCCCGACGAGGGCGGCGACGTCGACCTCGGTCCGATCCCCGAGGCCTACGCCGTCGAAGGAGGAGCGGTCAGCGCCGCGGCGACCGCCGGGGACGAGGGAACCGCGACCGGATCGCCGGCCGCTGACGGAACCCCTTCCACGGCCGCGTCCACGTCCACGGACGAAGCCACGACCGCGGAGGCCGACCCCGTCGACGCCGAAGCCGCATCCACTGACGCCGAGGCCGCATCCACTGACGCTGAGGCCGCGTCCGCTGACGCCGAGTCCCCGACCGACACGCCATCGACCGCCTCCGGGGCGGACGACGCCACGCGCGGGGCCGAGGCGGCCTCGGTCGACGCAGAGGCGACGGAATCGGGGGACGCTGACGCCGAGACCGAACCCGGCGATGGCGCCGAGACGTCGGACGCCGCGGCCGTCGACTCCCCCGACGACTCCGGGGAACTCGGCGACTTCGGCGTGAGCGACGAGGACGGCGACGTGAGCGACGACGGTGACGAGGCAACCGACCTTGACGAGGAGGGCATGTACGAACTCGACGAGGAGGAGCGCCGCGAAGTCGAGGAGGAGTACGGCGTCGAGTTCTCCAGCGGCTCGGAGGTCGGCGAGCCCG
>JBDGUA010000009.1:1807-40936 GCA_042216345.1 Haloferacaceae archaeon | reverse complement strand
GTCGAGGAGGAGTACGGCGTCGAGTTCTCCAGCGGCTCGGAGGTCGGCGAGCCCGGCGAGGCCGACATCGAGACGCCGGCCCCCACCGACGTCACCGCCGAGACGGAACCCGAAGAACCCGGAGAGGGAACCGAGACGGTCGCCGCGGAGGCCGAGGAACCCGTCGCCGGAACCACCGACGATGCGGACCAGGACGCATCGCCCGCGGCGGCGCCCGACGAGCCCGCAGAGGCGGCGAGCGAGGAAGCGGCGGGCGACGACGAGGGGTCCGCCGACGTCGACCTGGAGTCGGTCGCCGTCGAGAAGATGGCCGAACTCGACGAGGGCGACGGCGCCCAGCGGGAGGCCGTCGTCGCGGCGGTCGTCGACGAGTACGGCGCCGACCCCGGCGCGGTCGACGACGCCATCCAGGACGCGCTGATGGACGGGCGCTGTTACGAGCCGGGCGACGACCGCCTGAAGTCCATCTAGCGTGCGGGTCGAGCCGGTCCCGGGCGAACCCGCGGCGACCGCCCCCTTCGGCGAGGAGCGGGCGCTGCTGATCGCGGACTACCACGCCGGCATCGAGGCCGGCCTGCGCTACGAGCGCGGCGTCGAACTCGAGAGCGACGCCGAGGGGCGTCGCGAGCGCGTCCGCTCGCTGCTGGAACGCACCGACGCCGACCGGCTGGTGGTCCTGGGCGACCTCGGCCACCGCATCGGCGGCACCGAGGGCGACGAGGCGGCCGAGATCGAAGCGCTGCTGGACGCCCTCTCGGTGCCCGTGACGCTCGTGCAGGGGAACCACGACGGCGGCGCCGCGGAAGCCTACGACGACCGCATCGACGTGACGCCCGTCGCGGGCACGCGCGTCGACGGCCTCGGGTTGCTCCACGGTCACACCTGGCCCGACCCGGACGTCCTCGCCGCCGAGGTGGTCTGCGTGGGCCACGAGCACCCCGCCGTCCGCCTGCAGGACGCGGTCGGGGGCACGCGCGTCGAGCGCGCCTGGCTCCGCGGCTCGCTCGCGCGCGAGCCGTTCGCCGCGAACCTCGATATCGCGCCCGCGGACCTCCCCTGGGGCGACCCCGAACTCGTGGTCTTCCCGGCGTTCAACGACCGCTCGGGCGGCACCTGGGTCAACGTCGAGGGGCAGTCGTTCCTCTCGCCGTTCCTCCCCGCGGGGCTGGTCGACGGCCAGGCGTACCTCCTCGACGGGACGCGGCTCGGCGACTACCGGCGGGTGTGAGCGACCGCCCGAGGAACCCCGTCGCCCGCGACGGGAGACCGCCGGCGGTCACCCGAGGACCAGCAGCCCGAGCCCGAGGAGCGAGACGACGGCGGCAGCCACCGCGACGACGGCGTGCCAGCGCTTCTCGCCGGGGTCGACCGCGCCCCACTCTTCGAGCCGGAGTTGGCCCACCGACGACAGCACCATCACGAGCCCGCCGAGGACCGTCAGGAGCGCCGAGACCGAGACCGCCGTCAGCGCGTGGATGGCGCCGACGAGCGTCAGGACCGCCCCGACGACCGCCAGGGCGGCCCAGTAGACGATGCCGTAGTGCACACCCCGTGATCCAGCCGGCGACGGAACAGTATTGTGGCTGTCGCGCGCCGTCGGACTCCGCCGACACGCCGGCGGGGACCGGACCCTCTCGCCCAGTCGGAACTCTCTCACCGATTTAAGCCGACGACGGACCTACCGCCGGTCATGAACGCGCGCCGCGTCCTCGGCATCGCCCTCCTCGTCGTCGTGGTCCTCGTCGCCGCCGTCGCCGGCGGCCTGTTCCTCTACTCGCAGCAGCTCTACCGCGACAGCTACGGCAGCGACTACACCTACGACGTCCACGTCTCGCCGTCCGCGCCGATCTCGAACGTGACGATCCTGGTCCCGCTCCCGGCGCAGGGGAGCGACTCCCCGGTGAACGCGTCGAGCGTCCAGCACCCTTTCACGCCGGACGGCTGGACCTACGACGTCGTCGAGACCGACGCCGGACCGATGCTCCGCGTCCGGGCCGACGAGGTCCCGACCGACCCCACCTACCACGCGAGCGTCGTCCGGGACGACCGACTCGTCGGCTGGAAGCCGATCCCGGCCGACGAGTACGACCCGGACAACGGGAGCCACGTCCGCGCGACCCACGACGACGTCGAGGTCCACGTCACCCTCGAGAGCGACCGGACCGTCGACACCCGGTCGGCGATCGAGGACGAACCGCTCCTCCGACCCCAGCGCAACCGCACCGAGACGGCGTGTTTCGGCGGCCAGGACGACGAGGAGGCGTGTTACGACTACGGCGGTCGCGCCTTCGTCTCCTACGACGCCGCGCCCGACACCGCCGTCTACGTCTCGGTCGAACTCCGGGGGACCAACAGCTGGTGGGTCTTCGGCTGGAACTTCAACGAGTACACCGACCGCCAGACCGTCGAGGTCGTCGGCCCGCAGGACGGCTGGGTCGCCACCGAGGGCGACCTCCACGTCGGCAGCGGGAACTACCCGCGGCCGCCGAGGTAGGCGGCGCTGGAGCCTGGCTTCGGTGTGCCGACCCGCCCCGCGAGCGCGCCGTTTAACCGACTCGGCACCCAAGCCGGAGGCATGTCTGACGCGGGGACGACGGCCCGCATGGACGCGTTCACGGAACTCGGCGAGCGCGTCCGCTCGGCCCTCTCCGAGCGGGGATTCTCGACGCCGACCGAGCCCCAGCGCCGGGCGATCCCGCCCCTCGCCGCCGGGAAGGACGGCCTCGTCCTCGCGCCCACGGGGACGGGCAAGACCGAGACGGCGATGCTGCCGGTCTTCGACGCGCTCGTCCGGGCGCGCGAGGACGATCCGGACGCCCTCTCGGGGTTCGGCGCCCTCTACGTCACCCCCCTGCGGGCGCTCAACCGCGACATGCGCGAGCGCCTGGAGTGGTGGGGCGAGTACCTCGACCTCGAGGTGGACGTCCGCCACGGCGACACCACCCAGTACCGCCGCCAGCAGCAGGCCGACGACCCGCCGGACGTGCTGGTGACGACGCCCGAGACCCTCCAGGCGATGCTGACGGGGTCGAAGCTCCGGCGGGCGCTCTCGACGGTCAGCCACGTCGTCGTCGACGAGGTCCACGAACTCGCCTCCTCGAAACGCGGCGCACAGCTGACCGTCGGCCTCGAACGACTCCGGGAACTGGCGGGGGACTTCCAGCGGATCGGCCTCTCGGCGACCGTCGGCTCGCCCGCGGAGGTCGGCCGGTTCCTCACCGGCGACCGCGGCTGCGAGATCGTCGAGATCGACGCCGGCAGCGAGATCGACCTCCGGGTGGTCGAGCCCGAGATCACCGACGAGGATCACCGCCTCGCGGGCGAACTCGCCACGACCGAGCAGATCGCCAGCCACGTCCGCGCGATCCGCGACCTCGTGCGCGAGCACGAGTCGACGCTCGTGTTCGTCAACACGCGCCAGACCGCCGAGGCGCTGGGCTCGCGGTTCAAGACGCTCGGGGAGCCGATCGGCGTCCACCACGGGAGCCTCTCGAAGGAGGCCCGCATCGAGATCGAGGACCGGTTCAAGGCCGGCGATATCGACGGGCTCGTCTGCACCTCCTCGATGGAACTGGGCATCGACGTCGGCCAGGTCGACCACGTCGTCCAGTACAACTCTCCGCGCGAGGTCGCCCGCCTGCTCCAGCGCGTCGGCCGGGCGGGCCACCGCAGCGACCAGGTCTCCTCCGGGACGGTCGTCACCGGCGAGTCCGACGACGCCCTGGAGGCGATGGCGATCGCCCGCCGCGCCCGCGCCGGCGAGGTCGAGCCCGCGGAGATCCACCACGGCAGCCTCGACGTCGTCGCCAACCAGGTGGTTGGCATCGTGATGGACCACGGCGACGTGAGTGCCCGCGGGGCGTACGAACTCCTCACCCGGGCGTACCCCTTCCGCGACCTGGGCGAGGCCGACTTCCGGGCGGTCGTGCGCGAACTCTCGAAGAACCGGCTGCTCTGGCTGGACGAGGAGGCCGACCGGCTGGAGAAGTCCGGCGGGACCTGGCAGTACTTCTACGCCAACCTCTCGATGATCCCGGACGAGGAGACCTACGAGGTGGTCGACATCTCCTCGCGCCAGCAGATCGGGACCCTCGACGAGCGCTTCGTCGTCAACTTCGCCGAACCGGGCGAGGTGTTCATCCAGCGCGGCGAGATGTGGCGCATCAACGACATCGACGACGACGAGTCCCGCGTCAACGTCGCGCCCATCGAGGACCCCGGCGGCGAGGTCCCCTCGTGGGTCGGCCAGGAGATCCCCGTCCCCCGACCCGTCGCCGCGGAGGTGGGCGAACTCCGCCGCGTCGCGGAACCCCAGTTCGCCGCCGGCGCCGACGCCGACGAGGTCGCCCGCGACCTCCGGGAGCGCTACCCGGCGGACCGGCGGACCGTCGCCCGGGCGCTCGACCCGGTCGAACGACAGGTCGAGGCGGGCGCGCCCGTGCCGACCGACCGCCGGATCGTCGTCGAGGGCCAGGGCCGGACCGTCGTCGTCACGGCGGCGCTCGGTCACAAGGTCAACGAGACGCTGGGGCGCCTGCTCGCGGCGCTGCTGGGCCAGCGGACCGGCTCGTCGGTCGGCCTGGACGTCGACCCCTACCGGATCGAACTCGAGGTCCCGCGGAACGTCCGCTCGGCGACCGTCCGCGAGGTGCTGGAGACGACCGACCCCGACCACGTCGAGGCGCTGCTGGAACTCGCGCTGAAGAACTCCGACTCCCTGAAGTTCACCCTCGCGCAGGTGGCCGCGAAGTTCGGCGCCCTCAAGCGCTACCAGGGCAAGGGCCGCTTCGGCGGCGACCGCCTGCTCGCCGCGCTGGAGGACACCCCCGTCTACGACGAGGCCGTCCGGGAGGTGTTCCACGAGGACCTCGCGGTCGAGGAGGCCGCAGCGGTGCTGGCGTCGATCCAGTCCGGCGAGGTCGACCTCGTGGTCGCCCGCGAGCGGACGCCAGTCGGCACCGCCGGGCGCTCCAGCGGCCGGGAGTTCCTCGTCCCCGAGAACGCCGACGCGAGCGTCATCGAGACGATCCGCGAGCGCATCCAGAACGACCGCGTCATCCTCTTCTGCCTGCACTGTCGCGACTGGAAGCGCAAGACGCAGGTCTCGCGGGTCCGCGACCAGCCCGAGTGCCCCGAGTGCGGATCGACGCGGATCGCCGCGCTCAACCCCTGGGACGAGGAGGCCGTCAAGGCCGTCCGCGCGAACGAGAAAGACGAGGAGCAGGAGCGGCTCACCCAGCGCGCCTACCGGTCGGCCAACCTCGTCCAGAGCCACGGCAAGCGGGCCGTCGTCGCCCTGGCGGCCCGCGGGGTCGGCCCGCAGAACGCCGCCCGGATCATCGCCAAGCTCCGGGAGGACGAGGACGACTTCTACCGCGACATCCTGAAGCAGGAGCGCCAGTACGCCCGGACGCAGTCGTTCTGGGACTGAGCCGACCGGGGCCACCAGTCGGTCCCCACCGTGCCAGGCCAGTCGGGATTCTCCACACTTCTGCCCACTTTTCGTTTAGACGCAATCTAAGATTTAATCCCACAACTTAAAGATTAGACGCGTCTAAATCCCGTCCACGAGGCTGCATTAGGAATCCATGCCACCCCACGATAGAGAACAGGCGGCAGACGCGACGCGGTCGCTCACGGAGCGACTCGTCGACTCCCTCGGCGGCACCCCCGTCGACAGGCGGGCGGTCCTCGGCGGACTCGGACTCGCCGGGAGCGCGGCGCTCGCCGGCGTCGGGAGCGCGAACGGCGACCACCAGGGGGGCCACGAGTCCACCCACGGCAACTTCGGGCCCGTCGGCAGCTACGACGGCACCGACTTCGACCCCCACGAGTTCCTCCGCACGTTCAACACCGGGCGGGGGGAGCAAGCGTCGGTTCCCCAGCGCGTCTACGAGGAGGACGGGCAGACGGTCCGCGAGTTCGAACTCGTCGCCGTCGACACGACCATCACGGTCGCTCCCGGTGTCGAGTTCACCGCCTGGGCCTACAACGGGCAGGTCCCCGGGCCGACCCTCCGGGCGGTCGAGGGCGACCTGATCCGGGTGACGTTCCGGAACCTCGGTCGACACGCCCACACCATCCACCCCCACCTCAAGAACCCCCGTCCGGAGATGGACGGGGTTCCGACGAACGGCCCCGGCGTGCTCGAGACCGGCGAGTCGTTCACCTACGAGTGGACGGCCCAGCCCGCGGGCGTCCACTTCTACCACTGCCACTCGCTGCCGCTGAAAGAGCACATCCACCGCGGGCTCTACGGGGTGATCGTCGTCGACCCAGACCCCGAGCGCGTCCGGGAGAACCCGCGCGACTACGTCAACTACCACGGCCCGATGACCGACGACTACCGCGACGAACTCGTCCGGGTGGCCAAGTCGCGGAACCACGAGTACGCCGAGAACGACGCGGTCGACGAACAGGTCATGGTGATGAACGGCTTCGACACCAACTTCGACGGCGACAACGAGATCTACGCGGTCAACACGCAGGCGTTCGCCTACGCCGTCGGCGACACCGACGGCAAGGGGGAGTGGTCCGCCGGCGAGACGATCCAGCCCGTCCGCGTCGAGCGCGACCGCCCGGTCCGGGTCTACCTGGTCAACGCCATCGAGTTCGACCTCGTCAACTCCTTCCACACCCACTCGCAGTTCTTCGACTACTACGACCACGGCACGACGCTGCAGCCGACCCACAGGACCGTCGACACGGTGATGCAGTGCCAGGCCCAGCGCGGCGTCCTCGAACTGGACTACGGGGACCACGAGCCCGGCCTGTACATGTTCCACGCCCACCAGTCGGAGTTCGCGGAACTCGGCTGGATGAGCTTCTTCGAGGTGGTCGCGTGAGCGACCCCGTCGGCGAGGCCGGCGCCGGAGCCGTCCCGCTCACGGAGCGGCTCCCCGCGTGGGTCGTCCTGGTGCTGCCGCTGGCGCTGCTCGCGGTCGTCGTGGGCCTGTTCTTCGTGGCCTCGCCGCTCGCCGGCGTCCAGGGCGGCCAGCCGCTCCCCGACGTCGCGATCACCCACGTCACGCTGCCGAGTGACGAGACGGTCGTCCTGCACGTCGTCAACAGCGGCCCACAGCCCGTGACGGTCGAGCAGGTGCTCGTCGGTGAGGCCTACTGGGACTTCTCCGTCGGCGGCGGGGACGCGACGCTGGCACCGATGGAGTCGGCCCGGATCGTGATCCCCTACCACTGGAACCCCGGCTGGGACCTCGGCGTGACGCTGCTGCTCTCGGACGGGGCCACGTTCCACCACACCATCGTCGCGCCGCAGGCGACGCCCGACCTCGGGCTCGGGTTGCTGTGGTCGCTCGCGCTCGTCGGGCTGTTCGTCGGGGTCATCCCCGTCGGCCTCGGGATGCTGTGGTTCCCGTACATCCGGCGGATGCGTCCCCGCTGGCTCCACGCCGTACTCACCTTCGCCGCCGGCGTGCTCGCGTTCCTGGCGATCGACGCGGGTGTGGAGGCGCTCGAACTCGCCCACGCTGTCCCCGCGGCCCTCGACGGGACCATCCTGGTCGTCCTCGGGGCCGCCTCGGCGTTCCTGCTCGTGCAGGCGGTCTCCTCGCGCAACGACCGGGCCGGAGCCGACGGCGACGCGCGCCCGGGGCTCCGCGTCGCCTACCTCGTCGCGCTCGGCATCGGCCTGCACAACCTCGGCGAGGGGCTGGCGATCGGCAGCGCCTACGCCCTCGGGCGCGTCTCGCTGGGGGCGTTCCTCGTCGTCGGATTCATGCTCCACAACGTGACCGAGGGGCCGGCGGTGGTCGCCCCGCTGGCCCGGGGCGAACGACCGCGGAACCGCCACTTCCTCGCCCTCGGCGTGCTCGCGGGCGCGCCGGTCGTCCTCGGCGGCTGGCTCGGCAGCCTCGCGTACTCGCCGACGCTCGGCGCGCTCTTCCTGGCCCTCGGCGTCGGCGCCATCGTCCAGGTCGACGTGGAGATCGCGGGCATGATCCGCGACTCCGGGGAGCGACTGGGGACGGCGACGAACCTCCTGGCGTTCCTCGCCGGGCTCGCGACCATGTACGTGACCGACCTGCTGGTGGCGATGTGATGCCGGGCCGGCGCGCGTACCTCCGGGCGGTCGCCGGCACCGTCGCGGTCGGCGGGGCGGGCCCGCTCGCCGGCTGCGCCGGGAGTTCGCCCTCGACCGGCGGATCCGGCTCCGGGGACGGGGTCCGGACCGTCGAGATGGTCGATCTCGCGTTCGCGCCCGAGGAGGTCGCCGTCGAGGCCGGGACGACCGTCCGCTGGCGCAACGCGAGCAACGTCGACCACACCGTGACCGCCTACGCGGACGAGATCCCCGCCGACGCGGACTACTTCGCGAGCGGCGGGTTCGACACCGAGTCGGCGGCCCGAGCGGACATCGTCGGCGGGCTCGTCGAACCGGGCGAGACCTACGAACACGCCCTCTCAGTTCCCGGTCGATACGGGTACTGCTGTCTCCCCCACGAGGGGTCGGGCATGGTGGGCGTCGTACGCGTGAAGAAGTAGCCCTGGTCACTCGTCGGTGTCCCAGCAGCCCCGGTTACTCGTCGGTGTCCCAGGTCTTCAGCACCTCGCTGATGGCCTTGGCCAGCGCCTCGAAGTCCTGCATCGTGAGCCCGTCCGTGGTGACGAACACGCCCGAGTCCTCGGTGGTCACGCGCACGAGGAAGCCGTTCTCGAAGACGCGGATCGTGTAGCGGTATTCGCCCAGCTCCGAGGAGCGGTAGGCGTCCTGGGTGACGTTGTAGTCGTGCCACTCGGTCCCGACGAAGCCGGAGAGGTCGGCGTCCCGCGAGAGGTCGCTACGGAGGTAGACCTGCTCGTAGTCGCTCGGCGTGAAGTAGGTGACCGACCGGAGACTGTCCCCGATCGTCGTCCGACACGTCTGGGCGAGGCGCTCTTTACCTTCCGTGGTCAGGAGTCCGCTTGCCATAGGTCGGAATGGGCGATGGGGGGATATAAACGCGATGCCCGTCCGGGGTTCGGGGCCGCGTTCGTCGTCTCGGAACGCTGCCCGACGTTCGATGCCGGGCGACGACGATTCCGTCGGCGCTGATCTTCGACGTCGGGCGTCGACGGTCGATGCCGGGCGCCGACGTTCGGTCCGCCGCAGTCACTCACGGAGCCCCGGCCGTCTCCGACAGCGACGGGGCGACCGCCTCTAGCGCCGCCTCGAAGTCGGCGGCGGTCACTTCGACCTCGTCGGCGTGGGCGTTGGCGTCCTCGCCGTAGCGCGAGGCCACGTCGTTGACGGCGCGCATGGCCGCCTCCCGACAGACCGCCGCCAGATCCGCCCCGGAGTAGCCCGCCGTCCGCGCCGCCACCTCGTCGAGGTCGACGTCCGCGGCCAGCGGCGCCTCCCGGGTGTGGACCGCCAGCACCGCCCGCCGGCCCGCCTCGTCGGGTGCGGGCACCTCGACGTGGGCCTCCAGTCGCCCCGGGCGCAGGAGGGCCGGATCGAGCGCGTCCTTGCGGTTGGTCGCCGCCAGCACCACCAGGTTGGGGTTGTCGACCAGCCCGTCGAGTTCGGTGAGCAGCTGGGAGACCACGCGCTCGCCGACCTCGGAGTTCGCCCGCCCGCGCTCGCCCGCGACGGCGTCGATCTCGTCGAAGAAGACGATCGCGGGCGCGGCCTGACGCGCGCGCTCGAACACCTCGCGGACGGCCTTCTCGGACTCGCCGACGTAGCGGTCGAGCAGCTCCGGGCCCGCGACGTGGACGAAGTTGACGCCGCTCTCGCCCGCGATGGCCCGCGCGAGCAGCGTCTTGCCGGTTCCCGGCGGGCCGTGCAGCAACACCCCGGCGGGCGGTGCCGTCCCCACCGCCTCGAACAGCGGGCCGTGGGTCAGGGGCCACTCGACGGCCCGCCGGAGGGTCCGTTTGGCCGTCTCGTGGCCCCCCACGTCGTCGAAGCCGACCGCGGTCGTCTCGGCGACGTACTTGCGCATCGCGCTCGGTTCGACCGCTGCGAGGGCGCCCTCGACGTCGTCGCGCGTGACCGTCACCGCCGTCAGCGACTCGCCCTCCCGGCGTCCCCGACGGAGCGCGCGCATCCCCGCCTCGGTGACGAGGGCGTCCAGGTCGGCGCCGACGAAGCCGTGGGTCCGGGCCGCCAGCCGGTCCAGGTCGACGTCGGGCGCCAGCGGGACCCCGCGGGTGTGGACCGCCAGGATCTCCCGGCGCCCGCGCTCGTCGGGGACGCCGATCTCGATCTCGCGGTCGAACCGGCCGCCCCGGCGCAGCGCCGGATCGATCGCGTCCGGGCGGTTGGTCGCGCCGATGACGATCACCTCGCCCCGGGCCTCGAGGCCGTCCATCAGCGCGAGCAACTGGCCGACGACCCGGCTCTCGACGTCGCCGCCGCCGTCCTCGCGGCGGGGGGCCAGCGAGTCGATCTCGTCGAAGAAGACGATTGCGGGCGCGGCCTCGCGGGCGCGCTCGAACACCTCGCGGAGGCGCTCCTCGCTCTCGCCCTTGAACTTGGACATGACCTCCGGCCCGGAGACGTGGAGGAAGGTCGCGTCGACCTCGCTGGCGACCGCGCGGGCGATCAGCGTCTTGCCGGTGCCCGGCGGCCCGTGCAGCAGGACGCCCTTCGGGGCCTCGATGCCGACGCGGGCGAACACTTCGGGGTCGGCCAGGGGGAGTTCGACCGTCTCGCGCACCAGGTCGAGCTCCTCGTCGAGCCCGCCGATGTCCTCGTAGGAGACGGCCAGCGGCGTCTCGGCGGCGACCGGGTCGGCCTGGCGGCCATCGCCGGTCGTTGCGGACTGGTCGGACTGGCGGGGCTCGCCGGTCCCTGCGGGGTGGTCGGCCTGCCCCTCGCTTTCGTCCGCAGCGCCGTCGCCTCCGCCCGGGAACCGGAGGGTGATCTCGGTCTCCTCGGTCAGGCGGACGGTCCCGTCGGGGTCGGTCTCGCCGACGCGCAGCGGGACGCCCCCGAGCCGCTCGACGCGGACGCGCTCGCCGGTCCGGACCGGTCGGTCCCGGAGGTCCCGCTCGACCGCGTCGCGGACCGTCTCGCGGTCGGCGTCGACCCCCGCCCGGACGTCGAGGGTGACCGCCGCGGCCTCCGCGACCTGGGCGCGCTGGACGGCGACCGCCTCGCCGACGGTGACCCCGGCGTTGGCACGGGTGTCGGCGTCGATCCGCAGCGCGTCGTCCGCGAGGTCGCCGCCGGCGGGCCACACCTGGGCGACGGTCGCGCGGTCGCCGCGGATCGTGACGGTGTCGCCCGAGAGGACGCCGAGCCGCTCGCGGGCGCGCTCGGGCAGGCGGACGATCCCCCGTCCGGCGTCCCGTTTCTCCGCCGAGCGGACCGTCAGCTCGACCGTTCGGTCCGCGCTCGACTGGGTGGCGTCCGGGTCAGCCATGCCCCCGCCTAGGGGCGGCAGGCCCAAAACTGTCGCGTCGGTGGCTCCGCTGCCGCGCCGACGAGCCAGGCTCGAGGGCCCGCCACCGCCGCGTCGGTGACCGGTCGCCGTCGGGGGACAACGGTTTTAGTCCGTGGCAACGCATATCACGCCATGGTCACCACGACAGAGCGCGACGAGATGACGTGGTACGAGTGCGAGGCCTGTGGGCTGCTGTTCGACGACCAGGGGGACGCCAGGCGCCACGAGGAGAACTGCGACGCCGAGGAGCCGTCGTACCTGCAGTGACCCGACACGTGGTCCGGCGGGCCCGCGGGGCGGCTGTGGCGACGCGAGTTGACGGTTCGCGAGCGAATTGACGGCCCGCGAGCGAGTTGACGTCCAGCGAGCGCGCGGGCGTGACCCGGGCGGGTGAATCCCACCTCGAGCGGATTGATCCCGCCCCGAGCGGATGACAACGCTTTTGCGGCGGCGTCGATTGGACTAGCGGCGGTATGGCATCTGCCGATATTCGCGACGGGCTGAGCTACGACGACGTCATGTTGGTACCGAAGCGCTCGCCGGTCGACTCCCGATCCGAGGTCGATCTCACGACGACGCTGGCCCCCGGGCTCGAGCTGTCGGTCCCGATCACCAGCGCCGCGATGGACACCGTCACCGAGACGGACCTCGCCATCGCGCTCTCCGAGCAGGGCGGGCTGGGCGTCCTCCACCGCTTCCTCGCGGTCGACGAGCAGGCGCGGCAGGTCCGCGACGTGACCGACGTCGGCGAGCGGGTCGGCGCCGCGGTCGGCATCAACGAGGACCACTTCGAGCGCGCCACGGCGCTGGTCGAGGCGGGCGTCGACGCGCTCGTGATCGACGTCGCCCACGGCCACATGGAACGCTGCCTGGCGGTCGTCGAGGAACTGGCCGAGACGTTCCCGGAGACCGCGCTGGTCGCCGGCAACGTCGCCACCGCGGCGGGCACGCGCGATCTGGCCCGCGCCGGCGCCGACTGCGTCAAGGTCGGCGTCGGGCCGGGCTCGCACTGCACGACCCGGGAGAAGACCGGCGCGGGCGTCCCCCAGCTCACCGCCGTGATGGACGCCGCCGCCGTGGCCGACGACCTCGGCGTGAGCCTGATCGCCGACGGCGGCATCCGCACCTCCGGCGAGATCGTCAAGGCGCTGATGGCCGGCGCCGACGCCGTCATGCTCGGCGGCCTGCTCTCGGGCACGACCGAGGCGCCGGGCGCGGTCGTCGAGCGCGACGGCGGCACCTACAAGGTCTCCCGCGGGATGGCCTCGAAGGAGGCCGACGCGGAGCGCACCGACAAGGAGAGCCTGGAGCTCACCCACGCCGAGGGGGTCGCGGGCCTGACGCCCCACCGCGGGTCGGTCGCCGAGGTCGTCGCGGAACTGGAGAGCGGCGTCCGCTCGGGGATCAGCTACTGCGGGGCCGCCACCGTCTCGGGCGCCCGCGCGAACGCGGAGTTCGTCAGGGTCTCCGACGGCGCGAAGTCCCGCGAGGGCGTCCACGCCGGCGTCGTCGAACGCGGCGATTGAGTCGGACGGGGCGACGCAGGGCCCGCCGGGGGCTCAGCGGTGCTCGTCGAGGAGTCGCCCGGCGTGTTCCCGCGAGGTCGCCTCCTGCCAGCGGACCCTCGCGGCGTCGCCGTAGGCCAGCGCCTCCTTCAGCTCGTCGCGGAGGACGCCCGCGTCGACGCCGACCACGTTTCCCTCGTCGTCGCCGAGTTCGTAGACGCCGTAGCGGTCGGGCGCCCGGGCGACGGTCGCGCGGTCGAGGTCGCGCCACGGTTTGCGGAGGCTCACGCTCAGTCCTCGTTCACGAACTCGTAGGAGTCCTCCCCCCACTCGTCCTCGGTGAAGACGAACACGCGCCCGCGGGCGGTCTCGGGGTCGGCCTCGAGTTCGAAGCGCTCGGCGCCGGCGGCGCGGACGGTCACGCCGGGGAACAGCGCCTCCTCCTCGCCCTGCTCCAGGATCACCCGGCCGACGCCGGTCGACTCGAGGATCTCGTCGTGGGTCTTGCGGTCGTTGACGTACATCATCACGCCCTCGGTCTCGGTCGGGTCGGTCACCAGCACGTGGACCTGTCGGCCGGGCTGGGTCGTCAGCGTCCCGGCCACCGTCTCCGGGGCGCCGCGGTAGAGCGTCGTGCGGCCGTCGAGGTACTCGACCTCGACGCCCTCCGCGAGCAACTGGACGCCCAGCGTGCTCGGGGCGATGTCGTTGCGGAAGCGGCTCATGGCCGCTCGTAGACGAGCGCGATGGTTAAGGCGTCCGCTCCTGGGGCGGGTCGCGTCCGGCGGACCCGTTCCGACGCTGGTTGCGTCCTCCCGGCGCTGGTTCCGTCCTCCCAACGTTGGTTCTGTCCTCCCGGCGCTGGTCGGGGTTCTCGGCGTGGCCGACTGTGCTACTCTGTACCACGACACGTCATCGACGAAACACGGCGCTCGCCGGCGCTGTCGGTCGGTTTTCACCGACACGTTCTCCGGAACTGACCCGTCTGTGCCGTGACCAGAGGGACAAGCTTAAATAGGAATCGGGCACTTGACACAGATGATGTCCCACAATACGGACTCGTCGGAGACCACTCCGGCGGATCGAGTTCTTCCAGGGCACACTGGATTCAACTTCTGAGATAGAGAGCGTTCGGATCTTCGATACGACGCTCCGAGACGGTGAACAGTCGCCGCGTACGTCGTTCAGCTACGAGGACAAGCGTGACATAGCCGCGGTGCTCGACGACATGGGAACCCACGTCATCGAGGCGGGGTTCCCGGTGAACTCCGACGCGGAGTTCGACGCGGTCGCCGACATCGCGTCGGCCAGCGACAGCACCGTCTGCGGGCTGGCGCGGGTCGTCGACAAGGACATCGAGGCCGCCCTCGACGCGGGCGTCGACCTGGTGCACGTGTTCGCGTCCACCAGCGACGTCCAGATCGAGGACTCGATGCACGCGACCCGCGAGGAGGTCCTCGAGCGGTCGGTGGAGTCGGTACGACGCGTGAAAGAGGCCGGCGTGGACGTGATGTTCTCGCCGATGGACGCCACCCGGACGGCGGAGGACTACCTGATCGAGGTCATCCAGGCGGTCACGGAGGAGGACGTCGACTGGATCAACATCCCCGACACCTGCGGCGTGGCGACGCCCACGCGGTTCAAGGACATGGTCGACCTGGTCGTCTCGAACACGGACGCCCGCGTCGACGTCCACTGCCACGACGACTTCGGGCTGGCCACCGCCAACGCGATGGCCGGCTTCGAGGCCGGCGCCGACCAGGCGCAGGTCTCGGTCAACGGCATCGGCGAGCGCGCCGGCAACGCCGCCTTCGAGGAGGTCGTCATGGCCGCCGAGTCGCTGTACGACGTCGACACCGGCATCGACACCACCCGCATCACGGAGCTGTCGCGGCTCGTCGAGGAGCGCTCGGAGATGCCCGTCCCGGCCAACAAGCCGGTCGTCGGGCGCAACGCGTTCTCCCACGAGAGCGGCATCCACGCCGCCGGCGTGATCGAGAACAGCTCCACGTTCGAACCGGGCGTCATGACCCCCGAGATGGTCGGCGCCACCCGCGAACTGGTGCTGGGCAAGCACACCGGCGTCCACTCGGTGCGCAAGCGCCTCGAGGAGGCCGGCTTCGACCCCAGCGAGGAGGAGGTCCGCGACATCACGCGCCGGGTCAAAGACTACGGCGCGCAGAAGGAACGGGTCACCCTCTCGAAGCTGAAGGAGTTCGCCCGCGAGGCGAACGTGACCGAACGCGAGGAGGTCCGGGCCTGACCCGGACGGGAAAACCTTATGTCGGAGCGAGCAATCACCAACGAGATGATGACAGAAACCGTCGCCGACGTGGCCGGCCCGCGGGCGGTCGCCAGCGGCGCGACGGTCTCGCTCGCTCTCGTAGGGGCGTTCTAGCCCCACATCACACTACCTCAACGACGCCGAACCGATCACCGACCAGCCTTGCGGACACACCCACCGACACGCCGACACGCCCACCATGAGTGAACGTGCGAAACCAGAACCAGAGGAACCGATCGAGGACGCGGCCGACCCGACGGCCAGCCACGAACCAGCCGAGGGGACAGCCGACCCCGTCACCGTGAGCGACGGCTCGAGCGCCGTCGTGCGCGCCCTGGAGAACGCGGGGGTCACGACGGCCTTCGGCGTCCAGGGCGGGGCGATCATGCCCGTCTACGACGCGCTGTACCACTCCGAGATCCACCACGTCATGATGGCCCACGAGCAGGGCGCCGCCCACGCCGCCGACGCCTACGGCGTCGTCGCGGGCGAGCCCGGGGTCTGTCTGGCGACCTCCGGTCCCGGCGCGACCAACCTCGTCACCGGCATCGCCGACGCCGACATGGACTCCGACGCCATGCTGGCGCTGACCGGACAGGTCCCCAGCCACATGGTCGGCTCCGACGCGTTCCAGGAGACCGACACCACGGGCGTCACCGCGCCGATCACGAAGCACAACTACTTCGCGAGCGACTCCGACACCGTCGGCGACACCGTCGGCGAGGCGTTCGCGCTCTCGAAGACGGGCCGTCCCGGCCCGACGCTGGTCGACCTGCCCAAGGACGTGACCCAGGGCGAGACCGACCGCGAGCCCGGGCCGCCGGAGACGCCGGACACCTACGACCCGCAGTTCGAGGCCGACGAGGAGGACGTCGAGGCCGCCGCCCGCGCCATCGAGGCCGCCGAGAAGCCGCTGCTGCTGTTCGGCGGCGGCGTCATCAAGGCCAACGCCTCCTCGGTCGCCCGGGAGTTCGCCGAGCAGTACGGCATCCCCGTGGTGACGACGATGCCGGCCATCGGCTCGATCCCCGACGATCACGAGCTGAGCCTGGAGTGGGCCGGCATGCACGGCACCGGCTACGCCAACATGGCGATCACCCACACCGACTGCCTGATCGCCGTCGGCTGCCGGTTCGACGACCGCCTGACCGGCGGCATCGACACGTTCGCCCCCGAGGCCGAGGTCGTCCACGTCGACATCGACCCCGCCGAGATCTCCAAGAACGTCCACGCTGACTACCCGGTGATCGGCGACGCCAAGCGCGTCCTCGACCAGCTGGACGACGAGATGCGCACCGAGCCCGACGCCCGCGAGTGGCGCGAGCAGTGCCGCACCTGGAAGGAGGAGTACCCCCTGACCTACGCCACCCCCGACGACGAGCCGCTGAAGCCGCAGTTCGTCGTCGAGGCGCTCGACGAGGCCACCAGCGACCGCGCCATCGTCACGACCGGCGTCGGCCAGCACCAGATGTGGGCCGCCCAGTTCTGGAACTTCAAGCGCCCGCGCACGTGGATCTCCAGCCACGGGCTGGGGACGATGGGCTACGGGCTGCCCTCGGCCATCGGCGCCCGCCTGGCCGCGGACGACGACCAGGAGGTCGTCTGCATCGACGGCGACGGCTCGTTCCTGATGACGATGCAGGAGCTGTCCGTGGCCGTGCGCGAGAACCTCGACATCACGGTCGCGGTCCTGAACAACGAGTACATCGGGATGGTCCGCCAGTGGCAGGACGCCTTCTTCGAGGGCCGACGCATGGCCGCGGGCTACTCCTGGGTGCCGGAGTTCGACAAGCTGGCCGAGGCCTTCGGCGCCCGCGGCTGGCGCGTCGACGACTACGACCAGGTCGCCGACGCGGTCGAGGCCGCCATCGACTACGACGGCCCGTCCGTGATCGACTTCCACATCGACCCCGCCGAGAACGTCTACCCGATGGTCCCGAGCGGCGGAGCCAACGGGAGGTTCGCACTGTCGGACGACCAACTCTGAGGTGACACCATGAGCGACAGCGACTCCACCGAGACACGACAGGAAGGACTGCCCGGGCCCGCGCCCGAAGAGCGACCGCACCCCGAGGGACGACGCAACTCCCAGGGGATCCGCATCGACCCCGAGGCCGAGGTGACCCACGAGCCCCGCCGCGCGGTGCTGTCGGCGTTCGTGACCCACGAGCCCGGCGTCCTCGCCCGGGTCTCCGGGCTGTTCAGCCGCCGGCAGTTCAACATCGAGAGCCTCACCGTCGGCCCGACGAAAGACCCCGACTACGCGCGGATCACCCTCGTCATCGAGGAGCCCGAGCCCGGCATCCAGCAGGCGCGCAAGCAGCTGGAGAAGCTGGTTCCCGTGCTCTCGGTGACCGAACTCGACCCCGACGCCATCCGCCGGGAACTCGCGCTGATCAAGGTCACCGGCACCGAGCCCGACAAGATCGCCGCCATCGCCGACATGTACGACGGCAAGACCGTCGACACGTCGCCGGAGGCGATCACCGTCGAGATCACCGGGAGCCGACAGAAGATCGAGGGCGCCATCGACACCCTCGACCAGTTCGAGGTCCTCGAGATCGTCCGGACCGGCACCGCGGCCCTCGGCCGGGGCGCCGATTCGACGGCCTGAGGCGACGCGGCGGTGTCGGTCCTCGGGTGCGACGCCGAGGCGACGGCGGACCTCGGGTGCGACGCCACCGCGACGCCACCCGACACACGCCGACGCGACGCCGCCCGGCCGATGTCGAGTCGGCGGCAACTGTCAGGCGTCGAGTAGCTCCGTATCGGAACAAGCAACTGCTTTAACCCCACGTTAGAAACCCACGCAACATGAGCGACGACGAATTCACCACCGACATCTACTACGAATCGGACACCGACCTGGGCTACCTGGACGACAAGACCGTGGCCGTGCTGGGCTACGGGAGCCAGGGCCACGCCCACGCGCTGAACCTCCATGAGAGCGGCGTCGACGTCGTGGTCGGCCTCCGCGAGGACTCCTCCTCCTGGGAGGTCGCCGAGGAGGACGGCCTGCGCGTCGAGACCCCCGACGTCGCCGCCGCGGAGGGCGACGTCGTCTCGATGCTGGTCCCGGACACGGTCCAGCCCGCGGTCTTCGAGGCCATCCGTCCCGAACTGGAGGCCGGCGACACCCTCCAGTTCGCCCACGGGTTCAACATCCACTACAACCAGATCGTCCCGCCGGAGGACGTCGACGTGACGATGATCGCGCCGAAGTCGCCGGGCCACCTCGTCCGGCGCAACTACGAGCGCGACCAGGGCACCCCCGGCCTGCTGGCGGTCTACCAGGACGCGACGGGCGAGGCGACCGAGAAGGCGCTGGCCTACGGCGCCGGCATCGGCTGCGCCCGCGCGGGCATCGTCGAGACCTCCTTCCAGGAGGAGACCGAGACCGACCTCTTCGGCGAGCAGGCGGTGCTCTGCGGCGGCGTCACCGAGCTGATGGTCGCCGGCTACGAGACGCTGGTCGACGCGGGCTACTCCCCGGAGATGGCCTACTTCGAGTGCCTCAACGAGATGAAGCTCATCGTCGACCTGATCTACGAGGGCGGGCTGATGGAGATGTGGAACTCCGTCTCCGACACCGCCGAGTACGGCGGGCTCACCCGCGGCCCCCGCATCGTCGAGGAGAACGCCCGCGAGAACATGGAGGAGGTGCTCGAGGAGGTCCAGAACGGCGAGTTCGCCCGCGAGTGGATCAGCGAGAACCAGACCGGCCGGCCGAGCTACACCCAGCTCCGCGACGCCGAGCAGAACCACGAGGTCGAGGAGGTCGGCGCCCGACTGCGCGACCTCTTCTCGTGGTCGGAGGAGCAGTAAGTACCCTCGACCCCTGATCCGGACCGCTGCGCCGACGCGCGGCGCGTTCCGACGGCGAGAGAGTCAAATACTTCCAGGGGACAACAACACACACAGATCATACACATGAGCGACGGAACACTCTACGACAAGGTATGGGACAGGCACACAGTCACGGAGCTGCCGACCGGACAGACCCAGCTGTTCGTCGGCCTCCACCTCATCCACGAGGTCACGAGTCCGCAGGCGTTCGGGATGATGCGCGAGCGCGACATCGACGTCGCGTACCCCGAACTCACCCACGCGACCGTCGACCACATCGTCCCGACGGACGACCGCTCGCGGCCGTACAAGAACGAGGCCGCCGAGCAGATGATGGAGGAACTCGAGGAGAACGTCCGCGAGGCGGGCATCGAGTTCGACGACCCCACCACGGGTGACCAGGGGATCGTCCACGTCATCGGACCGGAGCAGGGCATCACCCAGCCCGGCAAGACCATCGTCTGCGGCGACAGTCACACCTCGACCCACGGCGCGTTCGGCGCCCTCGCGTTCGGGATCGGCACCAGCCAGATCCGCGACGTGCTGGCGACCCAGTGCATCGCGATGGAGAAACAGAAGGTCCGCAAGATCGAGGTGACGGGCGAGCTCGGCGATGGCGTCGAGGCCAAGGACGTCATCCTGGCGATCATCCGGAAGCTCGGCACCGACGGCGGCGTCGGCTACGTCTACGAGTACGCCGGCGAGGCCGTCGAGAGCCTCGGCATGGAGGGGCGGATGTCCATCTGCAACATGTCCATCGAGGGCGGCGCCCGCGCGGGCTACGTCAACCCCGACGAGACCACCTACGAGTGGCTCGCCGAGACCGACGAGTTCGCCGACGACCCCGAGAAGTTCGAGCGCCACAAGGAGTACTGGGAGTCGATCCGCAGCGACGACGACGCCGAGTACGACGACGTCGTCGTCATCGACGGCGACGACCTCGAGCCCATGGTCACCTGGGGCACCACCCCCGGCCAGGGCATCGGCATCAACGAACGGATCCCGGACCCCGACGACCTGCCCGAGGACAAGGCCGACACCGCCCGGCGCGCCCAGGAGCACATGCGCGTCCAGCCCGGCGACACGATGGAGGGCTACGACATCGACGTCGCCTTCATCGGCTCGTGCACGAACTCCCGGCTGGCGGACCTGCGCCGCGCAGCCAGCATCGTCGAGGGCCGCGAGGTCCACCCCGACGTGCGCGGCCTGGTCGTCCCCGGCAGCCAGCGCGTCGAGCGGGCCGCCGAGGCGGAGGGCCTCGACGAGATCTTCACCGAGGCCGGCTTCGAGTGGCGCAACGCGGGCTGCTCGATGTGCCTCGGCATGAACGACGACCAGCTGGAGGGCGACGAGGCCTGCGCCTCCTCATCGAACCGGAACTTCATCGGTCGACAGGGCAGCAAGGACGGTCGCACGATCCTGATGAACCCCCGGATGGTCGCCGCAGCGGCGATCGAAGGGGAAGTGACTGACGTGCGCGACCTGAAGGAGGTGAACCTGGCATGAGCGACGGGCCAGCCGAGACGGTCGAGTACGCCTCGGGCAGCGGCG
The DNA here is from genome assembly GCA_042216345.1 of Haloferacaceae archaeon. GTDB lineage: Archaea > Halobacteriota > Halobacteria > Halobacteriales > Haloferacaceae > JBDGUA01. The sequence continues at coordinate 20,360 of JBDGUA010000009.1, read as the reverse complement.
TCCCGATCCGCGGCAACGACATCGACACCGACCAGATCATCCCCGCGCGGTTCATGAAGGTCGTCACCTTCGACGGCCTGGGCGAGTTCGCCTTCTTCGACCAGCGCTTCGACGACGACGACAACCCGAAGGACCACCCGTTCAACGAGGAGCGCTACCAGGACGCCAACATCCTGGTCGTCAACGCCAACTTCGGCTGCGGGAGCTCCCGCGAGCACGCCCCCCAGGCGCTGATGCGCTGGGGCATCGACGCCATCGTCGGCGAGAGCTTCGCGGAGATCTTCGCGGGCAACTGCCTGGCGCTGGGCATCCCCACCGTCACCGCCGACCACGAGACGATCAACGCGCTCCAGCAGTGGGTGGAGGACCACCCCGACGGGGAGATCGAGGTCGACGTCGCCCAGGAACTCGTCCGCTACGACGACACCGAGGTCGGCGTCACCGTCGACGACGCCCAGCGCAAGGCCCTCGTCGAGGGGGTCTGGGACACGACCGCGCTGATGAAGGCCAACGAACAGGCGACCCGCGAGACCGCTGAAGCGCTCCCCTACGTGGCCCTCGATGACTGAGCAGATCGCCGTCATCCCCGGCGACGGGATCGGCCAGGAGGTCACCCCCGCCGCGGTCGAGGTGCTTGACGCCGTCGCGGAGTTCGAGTTCGTGGAGGCCGACGCCGGCGACCACGTGCAGGCGGCGACCGGCGAGGCGCTCCCACAGGAGACCTACGACCTGGCCGCCGAGTCCGACGCGACGCTGTTCGGCGCCGCCGGCGAGACCGCCGCGGACGTCATCCTGCCGCTGCGCGGCGCCGTCGAGTCGTACGTCAACATCCGCCCGGCGCGTGCCTACCCCGGCATCGACGCGCTCCGCCCGGAGACCGACCTGGTCTTCCTGCGGGAGAACACCGAGGGCGTCTACGCGGGCCACGAGGACCGCCTGACCGACGACGTCTCGACGCTGACGCGGCTGATCACGCAGTCGGCCTCGCGCCGGCTCGGCGAGTTCGCCTGCGACTACGTCGGCGAGGACGGCTCGTTCACCATCGCCCACAAGGCCAACGTGATGCGCGAGACCGACGGCCTGTTCCGCGACAGCGTCGCCGACGTGGCCGACGAGCGCGGCGTCGACACCGACGAGGTGCTGATGGACGCGATGGCGACCCACCTCTGTCTGAACCCCGAGCAGTACGACGTGGTCGTCTGCCCGAACCTCGCGGGCGACGTGCTCTCGGACCTGGCCGCGGGCCTGGTCGGCGGACTGGGCATGCTGCCGTCCGCCAACGTCGGCGCCGAGCGGGGGCTGTTCGAGCCGGTCCACGGCTCGGCGCCCGACATCGCGGGCGAGGGCGTCGCCAACCCCTCGGCGGCGATGCTCTCGGCGGCGATGCTGCTGGAGTTCCTCGACTACGAGCGGGAGGGCCAGCGCGTGCGCGAGGCCGTCGAGGGCGTCCTCGCCGACGGGCCCCGGACGCCCGACCTCGGCGGCGACGCCGGGACCGAGGCGTTCACGCAGGCGGTCCTCGACCGGCTCTGAGCCGGCGAGGTCGCCCCGCCGTCCGGGACCTACTCCCGGCTACCTGACGACGACTCCGCTTTTTCGACCGTCGAACCGGGAGCGACCGCGTCAGTCAGACGCCTCCTCCTCGTCGCGGGCGGCGATCTCCTGCACCCGCTCCCACTTGCCGCGCTGCTCGAGGTGCTGCTGGAGCTCCTCGGCGTACTCCTGGGTGAGCTTTCGCGCGGCCTCCAGCCGTTGCTCGTCGACGCCGTCGCCTCCGCCGAGGCCGAGGGCGTCCTTGAGGCCGCCGAGGAAGCCGCCCGACCCGCCCCCGCCGCTTCCACCGCCGGCGCCGGGTGCCTGTCCGCCGGGCATCTGGTTGCGGATGTTCTCCAGTTCCGGCATGATCTCCTTCAGGTTCTCCGTGTTGGCGACGATCCGGGCCCGGTCGGTCTCCGGGGCCTCGATCTCGAAGCTCGTGGCGGTCATGATGAGCCCCCACTCCTGGCTCGAGAACCGGGAGTTCTGGACGCGCTGGGAGAACTCCTGGTCGACCGTCATCCGGTCGCCGACGACGAGGTCGTTCCAATTACCCATGCGTGGGTCTGAGTAACGAGGGTGTATGAGGGTTTTGCCCTCGGCGGCTCGGGGGAGCCGCCCGGGGTGCTGGCTCAGGGGAACCGCCCGGGATGCTGACTCAGGGGAACCGCCCGGGGTGCTCCGGCGCGAGTCGGTCGGGTCGGTAGCAGAGCCAGGCGGTGACCGCCAGCCAGGGGAGCGCCGCGAGCACGCCCGTCGGCGCCGGCCCGAGGAGGACGTTCGGCTGCCCCGAGAGGAAGATCAACGCCAGCCCCGCGGTGCCGTTGACGGCGCCGTGGGCGATCACGGCGGGCCAGACGCTCCCGCCGCGCAGCGCGACCCAGGCGAAGAAGCCGCCGAGGGCGACCGTGAACACGACCATGGCGAGCAGCCCCGTCCAGGGCGCGCCGGGGTAGCCGAAGCCGTAGTTGTACCCCATGAGGATGACCGGCCAGTGCCAGACCCCCCAGATCGCCCCCGAGTACAGCACTGCGCGGCGCTCGCCCAGCGGGAGCAGTTTCGGCAGGAGGTACCCCCGCCAGCCGAACTCCTCGCCGAACGTCGCCGGGGCGTTGACGACGGGCGAGATCACCACCGCGAGCACCGACTGGAGCACGACGACCGTCCAGACGCTCCCCGCGGGAACCCCCGACTGCGCGAGGACCGCCGACAGCCCCGACAGCGACGGGTCGAACTGCCCGGGGAAGACGGCGAAGTAGAGCGCCGCCCCGACCAGCAGCAGGCCGATCGGCGCGAACCAGGCGAGCAGCCAGGTGCGCCAGGACTCGCGGACGTGCGGGCGGAGCGCCACGTCGTCGAAGCCCTCGCCGGTCACCAGCCGTGCGGCCACGTTACCGACGGTCGGTCCCCACATGTAGCCGGTCGCCAGCAGGAGCGTCGCCAGCGAGAACGGCCCGACGACCTGCGGGCTGTCCACGATGCCGCCGGTCGCGTAGACGACGACGCCGACGGCCCACGAGACGGCGAACGTGACGAGGAGATAGACACCGACGCGGGTCCGCTCGAACGGAGCGCCCGAGCGGGCGGAGTTGGAAGCCATGTGCGGTTTCAGACACGACTGTGAGTTAATCGTTGTGACAGTCCCATTGCCGAGCCGTCGGCCGGTGGAGCGGCCGCCCGAAACGCCCCGTCGGCGATTCACGCCGGGGTCGCCTCACCCGGTCCCCTCCGACTCGACGCCCGCGCTCCGCAGTCCGTCCTCGAAGTCGTCGTGGGCGACCCGGACGGCGTACTCGGCGGCCAGGCGCCCGCGCTCCCAGTCGGCCTCGTCGTCGCAGCGCTCCTCCAGGTGCGCGAGCCCGTCCTCGACGATCTCGTCGGTTTCCGCCCGGAGGTCGCGGGCCAGCGTCACCGCGTCGGCGTCGCCTTCCGACTCGAAGTGCTCGATCAGTCGCCCGTAGGAGGCCACGCTCACGAGCGGTCGGGCGACCAGCCCCGCGGCGAGGCGCTGGACGGTGTCGCTCCGGCTCCGCAGGTAGGTGTGCAGCGGCCCGCCGTCGGCGGGCTCGTAGGGCTCGTCGAGGACGGCCAGCACCCGGTCGCGGTGGTCGGCCTCCTGGCGGGCGACGGCCTCGAAGGTCGCCCGCGCGTCGGGGTCGGGTTCGTCGTCGGCCCACCGCCGGAAGGTGCCGTGGGCGGCGTGCTCGCTGTCGGCCATGGCGCGCAGGAGTCGCTCCCGCGTCACTTCGTCGCCAGCGAGCGCGGGCAGCAGGCGGTCGGAGGCGAAGTCCGCGAGCGCGTCTGCGGCGGCGTCGGCGACCGCCCGGCGGAACGCGGGACCGTTCATCTCGGAGAAACGGGGAGAAGCGTCAGTCGTCCGCGGCGGCGGCGTCGACGTCGCCAGTGGTGGCGACGTCGTCCTCGATGCTCGGCGGGTAGACGCCGCGTTCGATCTTCAGGTCGGTCTGCGGGCGGGCCATGCAGGTGAGCGCGTAGCCCTCGCGCTCCTCGTCGGTGAGCCCGCGGGCGGCGGGCTGGACGACCTCGCCCTCGATGATCTCCGCGGAACAGGCCAGGCACATCCCCACGCGGCAGGAGTACTCCTGTGCGATCCCCTCGCGGAGGCAGGCCTTCAGGATCGTCTCCTTGCTCGAGACCTGGATCGACTCCTCGGTCCCGACGAACTCAACGGTGTACTCGGGCATACTCCGGCGTATGCGTGACCACGGGAAAACTCTTTATGCCCGTCTCGTGGGTCCCGTCGGCCCGGCGCCGACGGATTACGCCCCCCGGTCGCGTCCCGGATTACTCCTCTTCCATCCGGATGGTCAGCACGGGCATGTCGGCGGTCCGGACCACCTTCTCGGTGACCGAGCCGAGCAGGTAGCGGTCGAGCCCACGCCGGCCGTGGGTGCCCATCACGATCAGGTCCACGTCGTGCTCGTCGGCGTAGTCGAGGATCGTCCGGTGGACCGTACCGGTCTCCACCTCGGTGACGGCCTCGACGCCGGCCTCCTCGGCGCGCTCGGCCACCTCCGCGACGGCCGCCTCGCCCTCCTCCTCGAGGGCGTTGATGACGACGTCCGTCCCGGCCTCCAGCGTCGAGTAGGCGTTGGCGTCGACGACGTACAGCGCGTGAACGCGCGCGCCGTACTGCGTTGCAAGGTCGATCGCGTGTTCGACTGCGCGGTCGGCTGCGGGGCTGCCGTCGGTCGGCACGAGGATCTCGTCGTACATGCAATCGCACGCTACGACCGCCCGAATTTAAAGTGTACTCCCCGGACGGGGTGCAGACGTCGGCGCCCCCGGCCCGAGCGTCCCCCGGTTCCGTCGGACTGACCCGATCTCAGTTCCGTCGGACCGGCCCGACCAAGGTTCCGTCGGCCCGACCGCCTCCGGTCAGGCCTCCCACTCGCGCAAGACGGCCTCGACGGCGTCCTCGCCCGCCTGCATCGCGTCGATTCGCTCGACGTCGGCGAGGTCGTAGCTCTCGACGACGACCCAGGAGTCGCCGTCGAACGCCAGCGCCTTCAGCCAGGCGTCGGTGGCCAGGAGCACGCCGGGGGCCCGCTCGCGCTCGCTCGCCTCGGCGTCGGGCGCGCGCACCGGGACGGCGAGCTCCAGCGCGTCGGCGTCGTTGAGCGAGAAGAGCTGCTGTTCGGTCAGCGGCTGCGGCGGCAGGGAGTCGAGCATGGCCGGCAGGAGGCGGGCGACGGCGTTCAGGCTTGCGGTCCGGGCCAGCGCGTCGTGCCTCCCGTCGTGTCGGGTCTTACGTCGCGTCGCGCTCTCGGTACCGGCGGCTCAGATCGGCTCCATCTTCGCGTCGATCACGGCGGGCCGCCCGGCTTCCACGGCCTCGATGGCCTCCGCCAGTGCCGTCGCGAGCGACGCCTCGTCCTCGGCGACCCGGGTGTACGCGTCCACGACCTGCGCGGGCGCCGAGAGGTCGAAGCCCGTCGCGAACCGGCTCTCGGGGACGCCGGCCCGGGCCGCGCTCCCCTCGGGGTGCTGGCCGACCGTGGCGCGCCTCACCGCGTTCCACCCCTGGTTGTCGTAGATCACCGTCAGCGTCGGCGCGCCCGCGGTCGCCGCGACCCAGGCCGCGACCGACGGCTGGCCGAAGAGGTAGGCGCCGTCGCCGACCAGCGAGACGACGAGGTCGTCGCCGCGGGCGAGTTTGACCCCGACGCCGGCGCCGATCCCCCAGCCGAGACCGCTCCCGCCGTTAGCGAGGTAGCTCCCCGGTTCGGTGCGGTCGAGGTGGGCGACGACGTCGCCGCGGCTGGTGACGGCGTCCTCCAGGACGACCGCCGACGACGGCAGGGCGTCGTTCACGACGTCGGTCACGACCGCCGGGGTGAACCGCCCCGCCTCGCGGTCGGCCGCGAGCGTCGCCGCCGCCTCGGTCCGGCGCGCGGAGGCGACGGCCGGCCAGGGGTCGGATTCCCCGCCGCCCGATCCCCCCGCGTCGAGGCGTTCGGTCACGGCGGCCAGCGCGTCGACCGGATCGGCGGCGATCCGGCGGTCGAACGCGAAGTCCCACGTCGGGTAGGTGGGCTTGCTCGGCGCCGGATCGATCTGGATCCGTTCGGCTCCCGTGGGGCGCCCGTCGGCAGGGATCCACGGCACGTCGACGTCGACCGCGAGGACGAGGTCGGCCTCGGAGAACATCGGATGCGGGTCGAAGCCGACGTGGCGATCGTGGTCCCGCCGTAGCGACAGCGCCAGCGGTCGGTGCTCGACGACGCCCGCGCCCGCGGCCTCGGCGAACGCCTCCACCGCCTCGGCGCCGCCGTCGCGCAGGCCGACTTTGCTCGTGATCAGCAGCGGCGCCGACGCCGCCCCGACCGCCTCGGCGACGGCGTCGGCGTCGGCGGGGCCGATACCCGGCCCGGCGGCGTACGCGCGTGGCGGCGTCGCTCGCTCGCGACCCCGGCCTTCGTCGTCCGTCGGTTCCCCGACGGGCGCCTCCAGGGCCTCCCGACCGGCGGTGAGATAGACCGGCCCCGGCGGCGACGCGGTCGCCCGGTCGAGGCCGCGGTCGACAAGCGGGCGCGGGGTCCCCGGGAGTCGGTACTCGCCGGTCCAGCGGCAGTACTCGCGGACGATCCCCGGCTGGTCGAAGACGTCCTGCAGGTAGTGGACCGTCTTGTCCCGGGCCCCGGGGTGGTCGCCGTCGGAGACGGGCGCGAGTCCGGCGACGACGAACACCGGCGCGTCCGAGCGGTGGGCGTTGTGCATCCCGGCGCCGAGGTTCTGGGTCCCCACGTCGACGTGGACCAGGACGGCCTGCGGGCGCCCCGTCGCCGCGGCGTAGCCGTGGGCCGCGCTCAGCGCCACGAACTCGTGCGGGCAGACGACGACTTCGGGGAGGTCCGCCCCCCTGCCGGCCTCCCTGACCGCCGCCATCGCCTCGAGGATCGGCGTGTGGTCGGTGCCGAAGTTCGCGAAGAGGTACTCGACGCCCTGATCGGCGAGCCCGAGCAGCAGTTCGGTCGCCGCGGTCGACCCGGCGGACGTCATGGCGTCGTCCCCCGGTGTGGCCGGAGCGCCGCAGTCGTTCCTTGTGTGGTGGATGTCATCACGGAACAGTGGCAACGCACGGGAAGTTAAACGTGTAGGGGGAACGGCGTCCGCGCCGGCCTCGCCTGGCGCCCGGCCCCGGGGAGGGCTCGACCGACCGAAAGGCAGATACCCTGGCCCTCAGCATGGGCGAGCATGTCCCGCGCCGACCGTCACGACTGGACCGCCCTCGCGGTGGGCGTCCTCGCCGTGGTCGCGCTCGCCCTCCGCCTGTACGGCCTCGGCGCCCGGAGCTTCCACTGGGACGAGGCCCGCGTCGGGTACTGGACGCTGCGGTACCTCGAGAGCGGCGCCTTCGCCTACCGCCCCGTCGCTGGCGGACCGCTGCTGTACGTCCTGGACCGGCACGTCTTCGCGCTGGTCGGCGCGACAGATCTCACTGCCCGGCTGGTGGTCGCGCTGCTCGGCGGCGCCCTCCCCCTCGCGGCGCTGCTGTTCCGCGACCGCCTGCGCGACAGCGAGACCGTCGCGCTGGCGTTCCTGCTGGCGGCCACCCCGCTGCTGCTCTACTACTCGCGGTTCCTCCGCGGCGACGTCCCGCTGGCGCTGTTCGCGCTCGTCGCCGTCGGCTGCGCCGTCCGCTACCGCGACCGCGACGCCCCGGGCTACCTCTACGCCGGCGCCGCCGCGCTGGCGCTGGCCGTGGCCTCCTCCGGGTTCGTCGCCGGCTACCTCCTCTGCTGGCTCGGCGCGGGCCTGCTCGTGTTCGACCACCGCCGCCTCCTGGCCGCCGGGCGGCTGCGTGGCCATTCAACCGACGCCGCCTCCGCCGACGCCGCTCCGGCCCAGCCCTCCACCAGCGACGGCGCTACCGACGGGGGAGTGTCGCCGACGCCCGGCGCCACCGACCGCCTCCGCGAGTGGGCCGCGTGGGTCGACGCCGAGGCCGGGACGATCGCCCGCGCGGTCGGCGTCTTCGCGCTCGTCCACCTGTTCTTCTACGCGCCCCGTGCGGGCGCGACCGGCGGGCCGGGCCTGTGGCGACCGACCACCTGGCTCGCGGTCGTCGACGCGGCGTTCGCGGGGACCGTCCGGAAGTTCCTGGGCGTCTGGGTCGTCACCCGCGGCCAGGGGCAGGCGGGCCACGCGCTGCTGCCCTACCTGGCGCACAACGCCGAGGTCCTGCTGCTCACGTCGTTCCCGCTGGTGGCCCTCGGACTCGGAGGGTTCCTCGCGGACCGCTACAGCGAGGGGCCGCCGCGACCACTGGTGGCCTTCTTCGCCTACTGGGCCGGGCTGGGCCTGCTGGTCTTCCCGATCCTGACGGAGGGGCAGGCCCCCTGGGTGGCGATCCACGTCGCCGTCGCGCTGACGCTCCCTGCGGCGGTCGCCGGCGGGTGGCTGCTCCGCGCGGGCCGACGAGCCTACCGGGACGACCGCGCCGGGAGCGCCGTCGCGGTCGCGCTGCTCGTGCTGGCGGTCGTCGCCCACTCCGGCGCCGTCGCCGCCGCGGCCTACCACCCGCCAGACCGGTCCGACCGCCTCGTCGACTTCGCCCAGCCCGCCAGCGACCTCGACCCGTTCGTGACCGACGTCGGGGCGGCCATCGAAGGGAACGACGGGACGGACGTCCTCTACTACGGCGAGGACCTCCAGGTGTACGGCGACGACAGCACACGCCAGCCCCCCGTCGCCGATCGCTGGGGCAACCGACTCCCCCTGCCGTGGTATCTCGAACGGCTCGACGCCCAGACCGCCAGCACCGCGTCGCTGGAGGAGGTTGGGCGGATCCGTCCGCCGGTCGTGATCGCGACGGTCGACCACCGGGCGGAACTCGGGAGTCGACTCGGCGACGCCTACGCGGCCAGCACCTACCACCTCGCGCTGTGGGACCGGACCTTCGTCGTGTTCGTCAGGTAGGCAATCGCGCGCAGAAGGGAATGAGGATTCACGTGCAAAACGGATGAGAAGTCGCGTGCAGAACGGGGTTCGGGTCGACGAAGCTACCGGAAGCCCATCGCTTCGATCTGCTCCTGGTAGCGGTTGCGGATGGTGACCTCGGTCACCTGGGCGACGTCGGCGACCTCGCGCTGGGTCTTCTTCTCGTTGCAGAGCAGCGAGGCGGCGTAGATGGCCGCGGCGGCGAATCCAGTGGGGGACTTGCCCGAGAGCAGGCCCTGCTCGGCGGAGACGTCGATGATCTCCGTCGCCTTCGACTGGACCTCCTCGCTGAGGCCGAGCGAGGAGGCGAAGCGGGGGACGAACTGCTTGGGATCGACGGGCTTGAGTTCGAGACCGAGCTCCTGGGAGATGTACCGATAGGTGCGACCGATCTCCTTCTGGGGGACCCGGGAGACCTCCGCGACCTCGTCGAGCGAGCGCGGGATGCCCTCCTGTCGGCACGCCGCGTAGAGCGCGGCAGTGGCGACGCCCTCGATGGAGCGCCCGCGGATGAGGTCCTCCTTGAGCGCGCGGCGGTAGATCACGGAGGCGACCTCCCGGACCGAGCGCGGCACCCCGAGCGCGGAGGCCATGCGGTCGATCTCGCTGAGCGCGAACTGGAGGTTGCGCTCGCCCGCGTCCTTCGTCCGGATGCGCTCCTGCCACTTGCGCAGGCGGTGCATCTGGCTCCGCTTCTCCGAGGAGAGGCTCCGTCCGTAGGCGTCCTTGTCCTTCCAGTCGATGGTCGTCGTCAGCCCGCGGTCGTGCATCGTCTCCGTGATCGGGGCGCCCACGCGGGACTTGCTCTGGCGCTCGGAGTGGTTGAACGCCCGCCACTCCGGCCCCCGGTCGACCTGCTGTTCGTCGATGACCAGCCCGCACTCGTCGCAGACCAGCTCCCCCTGGTCCGCGTCCGTCAACACCTGCCCGGACTCACACTCCGGACAGGACATCGACTCGTCGGATTCCGCCGCCGATACCTCTTGCGTGCGCTCTCGGGCCGGACGTTCCATTAAAAGTCTTGTGGGGGGTTGCGAATTTAAACCTTTGCGACGACAGCAGGTTCTGCCGGGACCTCGGAACCGGGGAAGGGGGCCGTTTTTGTCGGCGTTTCGGCGACGAATAGGGCCACTTTTTCGGCTGGCGAGCGAACCGGAACCCATGTCTGTCCGAGCGCGCGCGGCCCTCCTCGCCCTCCTGGTGGTCCTCGCCGGCTGTGCGAGCCTCCCGTCGGGGAGCCCCTCGGGCGGCCCCGCGACCGTCTCGGGAGGTACCGGACCGGCGTCCGGCGGCCCGTCCAGGGCCGACGGGACGACGTCGACCGCCGGGACAACTGGGACGGCCACGCCAACGCCCGTCCCCGCGAGCCGACCGCAGACGACCGCGACCATCACGCGGGTGGTCGACGGTGACACGATGCACGTGCGGTTCCCCGACGGGTCGACCGACACCATCCGGCTGCTCGGGGTCGACACCCCCGAGACCTACGGCGAGTCCGACCCCGCCGAGTTCGAGGGCGTTCCCGACACCCCCGCGGGCAGGGAGTGCCTCTCGACGTGGGGCGAGCGCGCCACGGCCTACGCGACCGACCGCCTCGACGGCGAGACCGTCGAACTCGGGTTCGATCCGCAGGAGGGCCGGCGCGGCTACTACGGGCGCCTCCTGGCGTACGTCTGGATCGACGGCCGCCAGTTCAACTACGACCTGATCCGGGAGGGGTATGCCCGGATGTACGACAGCAACTTCGTCGAACGACCGCGCTACGCCCCCGCCGAGGAGCGCGCCCGCGCCGCCCGTCGCGGGCTGTGGACCTGCGTCTCGCCCGCGGACGGCGGCGCGAGCACGACGGCCACCGACGGCGGCGCCACCGCGTCGCCCACCGCCGACGGATCGGGGTCCCCGGTCGGCGTCGCCGTCCACGCCGACGCCCCCGGCAACGACAACGAGAACCTCAACGGCGAGTACGTCACCCTGACCAACCGGGGCGACGCGGCGCTGGACCTCTCGGGCTGGACGGTCGCCGACGAGGCCGACCACACCTACGCGTTCGTCGACGGCACCTCGCTCGCCCCGGGCGAGTCGATCACGCTCTACACCGGGAGCGGGACCGACACCGCGACGGAGCGCTACTGGGGCGAGTCCCGGGCCGTCTGGAACAACGACGGCGACACCGTCTACGTCAGGGACGCCGACGGTGACCTGGTCACGACCCACCAGTACAGCGGGTGATCGCGGAGGCGGCAGGCAGGAATCGTTACAGGTGGGTCGATGAAAGCAACAGGAGCGCGGTGGACGCTACAGGAGCGCGGTGAAAGCTACATGAGCGCGGTGGACGCTACAGGTGAGCGGTGGACGCTACACGTTGCCCGGCCGGAGAGATTACTCTTGTGTATCAGTAAAAACTATACTATTACCCGAAGAAATTCACACCATGGTCGGACAGCGAGTACCGGCGGTCGGACCGGACCGGAGGTGGACCTGATGGCGACAAAGCGAGCGCTGGCCGGCCAGCTCGCGGTCGTCGCCGGCTTCGAGAACCCGACGGTGGAACTGGAGCAGTACCCGACGCCGCCCGAACTGGCCGCCCACGTGGTCCACGTGGCGGACCTCAACGGTGACGTCGAGGGGCGGACGGTCGTGGACCTGGGGACCGGGACCGGGATGCTGGCGCTGGGCGCGGCGCTCCGCGGTCCGGCCCGCGTCGTCGGCCTCGAACTCGACCGCGGTCCCCTCGAGACCGCCCGCGAGAACCGCCGCCGGGTCGGCACGACGACGCCCATCCACTGGATCCAGGGTGACGCCACGCGCGCGCCCCTCTCACCCGTCGGACCCACGACGGTCGTGATGAACCCGCCATTCGGCGCCCAGAACGGCAAGGAGGGCGCGGACCGGGGGTTCCTCCGCACGGCCTCGGAGATCTCGCAGGTCTCCTACTCGATCCACAACGAGGGCAGCCAGGAGTTCGTCGAGGCGTTCGCCGCCGACAACGGCGGCGAGGTCACCCACGCCTACCGCGCGTCGTTCGACCTCGAGCGCCAGTTCGAGTTCCACGAGCGCGAGCGCGAGGAGATCGACACCGAGGTCTACCGGATCGAGTGGCACGACGGGGAGTGACGCGGCGGTCTCACGCCGACTCCCGGGCGGTCTCACAGCGACTCCCGGGCGGTCTCACAGCGACTCCCGGGCGGCCTCCCACCACGCCCGGACGCTCGCCTCGGGGAGGTCGAGCACGGCGGCCACCTGCTCGGGGTCGGCGGTCGCCAGACTCCGAACCGACCGGATCCCGCCGTCGGCCAGCGTCGCCGCCGTCGCCTCGTCTACCCCGTCGAGTTCGACGACCGGGGTGGGTTCGCTGCGGTCGCGCCAGGCCGTCTCGGCGGCGACGGGATCGCCGCTGCCGTCGGCGTGGGCGTCGTCCTGGCCGGGCCAGCCGCCCGGGGTCCAGTCGCCGACGTCGGCTGTGCCGTCGCTGGCGGCGTCAGCCGCGCCAGCGTCGTCGCTCGCGTCGGTGCCCGTTCGGTCGACGTCGCCCTCCCACTCGCCGGAGCTGGCGGCGACCCACGCGCGCTCGGCGGAGCCCAGGCCACGGATCTGCGCCGAGCGGCGTTCCAGGTCGCCGTCGGCGTCGAACGACCACGACAGCGAGTGGTAGCGGCGGATCTTCGCGGCGACGCCCGGGTTGACGCCGGCGTCGGTGAGCTGGCGGTAGGAGACGCGCTTGCGTTCGACGTCCTCGGCGGTGACGTCCGCGGCCGCGAGCACCTCGGCGGTGGCTGGCCCGACGAAGCGCAGCGCCCGCAGCGAATCGTCGCCTGCCCCGGCCATTCGTGTTCGGTGGAGATTTGCGAGCCGTCTTCTTCAAGGTGTCGTCACTGTTCAGATCTGGAAAGCGCCCACCGAACGCGGACACGACGTCGCCCTCCCGGTCGGCGATCGGACGCGGGCGTCGACCCCGCGATGTCGGCGCCGGCGCGGTGGCGGGGCAGTCCCGGGAGATTCAAGACGCCGGCGACGGCTTAGGTAGGTGATGCAGCAGGACCACCTGATCACCGCGGCGCAACTGTCGCGGGCGGACATCGAGGCGGTGTTGGACCGCGCCGCCGAGATCGCCGACGACCCCGCGGCGTTCGGCGAGCGACACGCCGGGGCGGTGCTGGCGCTCTGTTTCTTCGAGCCGAGCACGCGGACGAAGATGAGCTTCGACACCGCGATCACGCGCCTCGGCGGCGACAGCATCGACATGGGCACCGTCGAGTCGTCGTCGGTGAAGAAAGGCGAGAGCCTCGCCGACACCGTGCGCGTCATCGAGGGCTACGCCGACGCCATCGTGCTCCGCCATCCGACCGAGGGATCGGCGAAGATGGCCAGCGAGTTTGTCGACGTCCCGCTGGTGAACGCCGGCGACGGCGCGGGCCAGCACCCGAGCCAGACGCTGCTGGACCTCTACACGATCCGCGAGAACGCCGGCCTCGACGACATCACCGTCGGGATCATGGGCGACCTGAAGTACGGCCGGACGGTCCACTCGCTGGCGAGCGCCCTGACCAACTTCGACGCGCGCCAGCACTTCATCAGCCCTGAGAGCCTTCGCCTCCCGCGCAACATCCGCTACGACCTCCACGAGTCCGGCGCGCAGGTGCGCGAACACACCGACCTCGAGGCGGTGCTCCCCGAACTGGACGTCCTCTACGTCACGCGCATCCAGCGCGAGCGCTTCCCAGACGAGAGCGAGTACCGCAAGGTGGCCGGCGAGTACCAGATCGACGAGGAGACGCTGGCCGACGCCAGCGACGATCTGACGATCATGCACCCGCTGCCCCGCGTCGACGAGATCGCCCCCGAGATCGACGACACCGACTACGCGACCTACTTCGAGCAGGCCCACAACGGCGTGCCGGTACGCATGGCGCTGCTCGACAGCCTCCTGGAGGGAGACCGATGAGCGACCACCAACTCCGCGTCTCGAAGATCCGAAACGGCACCGTCATCGACCACGTCACCGGGGGCCAGGCACTAAACGTGCTAGCCATCCTCGGCATCGACGGCACCGGCGGCGAGACCGTCTCCATCGGGATCAACGTCCCCAGCGACAAACTCGGCAAGAAAGACGTCGTCAAGGTCGAGGGCCGGGAACTCAGCCAGTCCGAGGTCGACGTTCTCGCACTGATCGCCCCCGAGGCGACCATCAACATCATTCGCGACTACGCTGTCGCGGAGAAACTCCGCGTCGAGCGTCCGGCCAATGTGGTGGGGCTGGTGAAGTGCCCGAACCACAACTGCATCACCAACGAAAACGAGCCCGTCGTGTCGAAGTTCGACGTCGTCAACGAGGGCGTCCGATGCTCGTACTGCGAGACGATGATCCGCGAGGACATCGCCGACCACCTCGACGTGGATTGAGGGTGGCCCTGTCGTCTGTCAGCCCGGCCCCGCTAGACGGTAATCGGGTCTAGAGGCGGGTACCTGTCATGTACTGATCGTGCGTTCTAGGCCCTCGAAGCCCCGAATCCTTGTTCCTGCGTTCATATCACCAAAAAGTAAAATTAATGTGGTATAGAGTGCCAACCGTGTTCCGAGATAGCACCAAACAAGGTCGGCGTCGATTTCTGAAAACGACCGGATCGGCTGTACTGGTCGGATCCACGGCAGGTTGTGTTTCGAACCTCCGTGGCGGCGGGACGACGGACCTCAGCATCGCCATCCCGCACTACGGGTTCAACTGGGACACGTCGTCGCCGTTCGTCGTTGGCCAGGAGAAGGGCTTCTTTGAGGAGGAGGGGGTCAGCCTCTCCAAGATCGAAGTCGGCGGGGGCGGCAAGAACGTGCGGGCCGTCGTCGCTGGCGACGCCGACATCGCACTGGGCACGGGCCTGTTCGCGATCATGTCCGCCTATCGACGGGGGACGGGCATCCGGATGATCGCGAACCAGGTGTCGGCCGCGACGGACTTCTTCTGGGTCTCGAAGGAGGGCTCGGAGTACCAGTCCAAGTCCGACGTGGAGGGCGCCTCCGGCCTGTCGATCGGGTACAGTTCGCCCGGGAGTTCGACGAACATGACGGCGCTGGGCGCCATCGACGCGCTGAACATGGACGCCGAAGCGGTCGCGGTGGGCGGGCCGCCGGACTCCATCGCCGCCGTCAAGACCGGCGAAGTCGACCTCAGCTGGGTGACCGCGGAGTTCCTCTTCGACCCCAAGAAAGCCCAGGGCGTCAATAACGTCTTCCACGGCGCCGACATTCCGCCGTTCGACAGCATGACCGTCCGCGGCAACCTCGCCCAGGCTAGCTGGCTCGAGAACAACGGGGACGACGCGAGGTCCTACCTGAAAGCCCGCAAACGGACGCTCGATTGGATCTACAACAACGTCGAGGAGGCAGCGAACATTCTCGGGGACGAGATGGACGTTGCAAACGCCCCGAAGATCATCCAAGACTCGTTGAACGCAGGCGCGTACGCGCGCGAGCATCTCCGGATGGACGACATCACCAACCTGCCCACGGCGATGGATCTCGGTGTGAAGTACGACTACCTGGACAGCAAGCTCTCCCAGGACGAACTCGACAAGATGGTCGACACCAGTTACCTCCCGTAACGAAGCGCGCCCACTACCCACGTCTAACACAATCTATGAGTACGAGCAATGATACCGAACCAGAGACTGCACATGATCAACGCGACGGCGGGTCGACGAAGGAGATTTCGATCGCGGGGCTGTCGAAGACGTACAACCAGGGGACGCCCCAGGCGGTCGAGGCCGTCCAGGAGATCGACCTGACCGTCGAGGACGGGGAGTTTCTCACGATCGTCGGACCCTCGGGCTGCGGGGAGACCACACTGCTGGAGATCATCGCGGGGTTGACCGAGAAGTCCTCGGGCACCGTTCGCATCGGCGACCGCGAGGTGACGGGCCCGCAATCCGAAATCGGGGTCGTCTTCCAGGAGTACTCGCTGTTCCCCTGGCGGACCGTGAGACGCAACGCGGAGTTCGGACTGGAGTTGATGGAGGTCGAACAGTCCGAACGGCGCGATCGGGCCCAAGAGATGCTCGATCTGGTCGGGCTCTCGGGCTTCGAAGAGTCGTATCCGGACGAACTCTCTGGCGGGATGCAACAGCGCGTCGCGCTGGCCAGAACGCTCGCCGCGGATCCGGACATCCTGCTCATGGACGAACCGTTCGGAGCCCTGGACGAACAGACGCGCATGTACATGGGCGAGGAACTGCTCAGGATCTGGGCGGAAACGGAGAAGACAGTCATCTTCATCACGCACAGCCTCCAGGAGTCGGTGTTGCTGTCCGATCGCGTCGCGGTCATGTCGGACCGGCCTGGCCGCATTCAGCGGATCTTCGACATCGACCTTGACCGGCCCCGCGACACCGACATGATCGGGACCGAGGCGTTCAACGACGCCCAGTCGCAGATCTGGCAACTCGTCAAGGGGAGCTCGAACCAGATGCTCAGTGGTGAGTGAGATGGGTCGGGCTGTCTCGTGGGTCCCCTACCGATACCGTCGGCCTGAACTCATCACGGGGATGCTCATCGTCGCCCTCATTCTGGGGGCGGAGTTGCTGGCCGCCTCGGGCATGGTGAGTCCGCTCCTGTTGCGTCGACCGTCGGTGGTGGCAAACGAACTCGTCATCTCGCTCGGGTCGGAATCGCTCCAGGCGGACGTGTTTGCCACGGCGTATCGCGTGCTGATGACGTTCGTCATCTGTGCGATCCTCACGGCGGTGTTGAGCGTCACGTTCTGGCAGAACGAGACGCTTAGGCAGACGTTCATCCCGATGTTCGGTGCGATGTTCGGGACGCCGCTCGTGCTGGGATACATGGTCCTGGTCGCGATGTTCGGGCGCGGCGACCTGACGATCATCCTGATAAGCGTCCACGCCGTCATCCCCATGATCATCAACGCCACAGACGCGCTCGCGTCCGTGGACGACGTCCTGGTGGACGTCGCTCAGACGTTCAACGCGTCGCGATCCCAGGTCATGATGAAGGTGATCGTGCCGGCCGCCGCGCCGGACATCTTCGCGGGGGTCAGAATCGGCTTCAGCTACATCATGATCTCGGTCACCGCCGTCGAGTTCCTGCTGACGGTGAACCGTGGCCTGGGCGGTCGCATCTCCAACATGTATCTCCGATTCCGGATGAAAGAGATGTTCGTGGGCATCGTGTTCATCGTCCTGCTCGTCATCATCTCGATCTTCCTCCTCCGACATCTCGAGGAGGTGATCCGACGATGATGAACGACGAAGAATCCGTGCGCGCGGACGACGGCGACGCCGCTGATGGATACTTCGGGCTGGAGCGGCACACGATTCTCTCGATCGTCGTCTTCGTGACGCTCGTGTTGAGCTGGGAGTTGCTCTCGCGGGTCGGCTACTCCGATCTCTCGCTGATCTTCCCGACCCTCTCGACGATCATCGGCGAGTTCGTGTGGCTGTTCACAGACGGGATCATCTACTATCACCTCGCGGTCACGCTGCAGGAAGTCCTGATCGCGTTCGTCCTCGCTGCCACCATCGGGGTGACCGTCGGAACCGCACTCGGGACGAACAAGTTCCTGGCAGAGGGCGTCGAGCCCGTCATCTACTACGTCTCGACGGTCCCGAAGTTGTTACTTTACCCCCTCATCATCCTGGTCCTCGGGCTCGGGGTGGAGTCGAAGGTCGCGATGGGGTTCCTCTCGGCGATCTTCCCGATCACCGTGAACACGTTGACGGGCGCGCTGAACGTTCGCGAGAACCTGGTGAAGGTGCCGCGGGTCTACGGCGTGTCCTCGTGGAAGATCTTCAAGACGGTCTACGTCCCCTCGATGGTGACCCACATCATCAACGGCTTCCGCATCGGCGGCGGGGTCGCGATCATCGGCACGATTCTCGGGGAGCACTACGCCTCGAGCACCGGCGGCCTGGGCGTCATCGTGCTCCGGTTCTTCACGGAGTTGAACCTCGCCCGGATGTACGCGGTGCTGCTGGTGATCTTCGTGTTCTCCTACACCGTCAACCGCGGATTGCTGGCACTTCAGCGGTATCTCGGCGCTCAGGGGTACGGCACCGGGACCGGCCGAGACGACGGCGAGGACTTCGGCTTCTAACCCTCCCCCTTTCGCGCCCTCGATCGCTCACTGCTCCGATAGCTGCTACGTGTTCTTACACCCTCGACGTGGGCGGCACATTGCCGAAAACAATCCCTCGTCAGCGTAGTTGTGGTCGTTCCCGGGACAATAACGCTCAGGTTCCTGTCCTTGTTTTGCTGTCGGCGGCGTCGTCGTCTGTGACAACCAGTTTCACGTCTGTACCCGCCGGGACGTTGGCGTTACTAACCGTTTGACCAGTGTGTTCGACCGATCCATCCGCACCGATATCCCACTCATAGGTGACGATTGACCCGTCGGAGTCACTGGACGGCGCAGCGTCCAAGTCAACATTGTCTGAATTTCCATTCCTGTCCATCGTGAAGTCGGCTGTCGGGCGGCTGTTCGAGGGTATGGGAGTTCCTGATGGTGTCGGGGTAGAGGTGGGCGTCGGTGTCGGCGTGGGTGTCGGCGTCG
>JBDGUA010000009.1:0-1707 GCA_042216345.1 Haloferacaceae archaeon | reverse complement strand
GGTGTCGGCGTGGGTGTCGGCGTCGGCGTCGCCGTAGGTGTCGGCGTGGGCGTCGGCGTTGGCGTTGACGTCCCGGTCCTGGACCTCACGGCCAATCGATCCTGGCACGCAATCGAACTGTCGGTGGCCACCAGCACGTCCGAACTTTCGTTGAGTGGGCCCAGTTTCACGCGCTCCCCGGTCTCGAAGTTCGCCCCAGCGTCCCCATCGGCGCTGAATAGCCTGCGGGCCTGTCCGGAGTCGTTGCGGACGACCGCGCCCAGCGAGTTGGTCGGAACCGAGTCGCCGCCAGCGTGGGTGACCGTGACGTTCTCGTCGGCGTACCCGATCCGGCAGTTGAACGTCGCCGAATCGTCGGTTCCGGTCTCGGCGTAGTGGGCCAGCGAGGTCGTCCCGACGACGGTCACGAGGACGACGAGCAGGCCTGTCAGCAGTAACACGCCCACGACTTCTGACTGGGCCAGTTACAGGATGGGGATCGGATGCCCCCCACCTCGTCAGGATACGTCGAGCGAGGGGGTAGTGTAGGAACCACTCCCACCGCCGACCACATCGTAATAGATCGTGACTGTAACGCTGTGATGCTTCATGTCAACGGAATCCCGCACGTCCCGGAATTCGTACAGATACACCTCTGCCGAGTCGCTGCTATCCAAATCCGCACGCTCATCCATATCGAGTTTGTCTCCATCGATCGAAATATCCCCATCAGCGTAGCCGTCTCCGCTATCTTGGTGATCTGGATTGCCGTTGACATTAACGAATGCTTCGTGGGCATATCGCCCATCTCCCCAACTTCTCTCAACAACCCGGTCTGCGTCCGAATCGGTGGAGTCAACCGAGATAGCCGTGATCTCGATACCGCTCGTTCCCGTGTTCTCAAGCGTAAACCGTACGCCGGAATCTGAATTGGACGGACCTGAGGAATGCGCATTTTTGGCGTTGAGCGTCGTCGTACCTGTACTCTGCTTCGATGTGAGAATCAGTTTATCGCTCGATCCCGCGCTCGATGCGTAAATCTCTGCGGTACCCTGCGTATCGATGCGTGTATCCACTGTGGCTTCTCCATTATTATCTGTTTCATCCTCGGAATTCCGCCCCTCGAAGTCAACGATATTCGAGTCGTTGGTGGCGAAATCCACATTAACGGATTCGATACTGGGGGTCGTGTTCACAGTCAACGTAGGATCGATTTCCTGATGATGGTTGTGGTGGTCAAGTTCGTAGGTGCACGTATTACCGGAACAGGAGTCAATGCCATCGGCCTGTTCGATCGCATCCGTGTCCCATTGGAGCGTGTAGAGGGAAGAGCCGCTCGTTCCATCGTCCGAGACGGAGACTGAGAACGTGGTCGTGTTTAACGACCCGTCGTCAGTGAGGTCCCCGTTGTCGTTCGGATCTCTCCCTGCGCGGATGGTCAGTGTTCCAGTTTGAGTCGGAGTGAACATCACACTCGCCTGTCCATTGCTATCTGAGGTGACCGTCGTCTGCGTCCCGCCATTCACGAACGTCCCCCCTGTCGCTTTGAACACGATTTTCTCGCCAGGGCGAGGATTGTTGAATTCATCCCGTACCTCTGCTGAGAGTTTCGTTTGACCATCCTTCGAGATAGATGCGCCGTCGCCGGCAGCCTTAACTAGATATTGTGGCCGTGCCTCTTCCAAGCGGAGTGTGATTCAGCGCCAAGGAGTCTTGATTGGTGACTGA